>CANQGA010000049.1 GCA_947600145.1 uncultured Lachnospiraceae bacterium
TGCAATCTGCCGGCATCTCGGATTCACAGAGTAATTAAAATGCTCCTATGGCTGTGGCATCTTCTGTCACAGCCATAATAGCGGAACAACAAATACCTTGTTGAATCAGTTTACTAGATACGCATAGCTGTTCTCCACAGAATAGTTGCCTAATGCCATTCTCCTTATCTCAACATATGATCCGCTACATGCAGTCGTATTCTAGTACCTCTCCGCACCCGAACTCCAGCGGGTGCCGATTGACCTATCACATATACCCGCTCCTCAGAGTCGTCACTAAAGTCCTCGTCATACCAATAAACCTGAAAAACCAAGCCCGCATCATGCATCCGTTCAGCGGCCTGCTCCTGTATGTCGTTCAACACATCCGGCACAGTAACCCATTCATCGCTGTCCAGAATTATATCCGGCATTTGTGTAATATGTAGTCTTACCACAGTGTCAGGCTCAACCATATCACCGACAGCAATCGATTGTTCCACCACATAAAGTGTGGGTACGTCCTAAATCCGTCAACAGAGAAACAGCCTCATCCTGAGTAAAACTGATAACATTTGCAACCTCTATAAGGTTATCTCTGGTCTCTGGTTCTTCTTCCCACCATTGCTCCTCTTCTATTTCCACATTAAGAGTTACAGAACTGCCGAAAGGAACATAATCAGCGCATGGTTCCTGATTAACAACATATGCCCATCCATTCCAATTATCCTTTCCAGACGGATAGATTATATTGCAGGTCAAACCAGCCCTCTCCAGAATATCTTTTGCTTCTGTTACCTCAATACCTGTCACATCATCCACAAAAACCAATGAAACATCCTCATTGTCTGCGCTCGGCACTAATTGGCTGTCATAGGACTCTGATAATGAACTGACAGACGGCCCAGGTGGAACAATCGGCATAGACGTTTCTGGAGAAACGGGGAATGCTGCAGCAGTAGTTGGAAAAACTGGCGATTCGGAAGAACTCTCTTCCAAAGTTGTCTGCAAACTTTCTTCTGCAGAAAAAGATTCCCTTTCTGTTTCTGATAACGGTTCAGATGGCTTGTCCAAGTCCGTTGTTTCATCATAGATTGATTGATTTTACTCATATCATAAGCCCCTCAATAGCATTTGCATATCTGGATGGCGTTACAAATAGCAACGGTATTTTATGTTTCCTAGTCTGTGCATAATCTTGCAGCATTTTTGTAATTTCCTGATTTATCTCTACAGGATCATCATATGTATTGGCAATTTCAAGGGAACTGCTGACGTAGTTCTCCTCAGCTCCTTTCGGATCAAAACCATCCATCCCAGCAATCGCAATGATTGCCGCTTCTAACTGGTCAAGCAATCGGAGCAGCATGAGTGCAGAATTGTCCACATGAGGAAATCCACATTTTATGAGCCGTGTAAAGGAAACAACCTCATCGGTATCATTCTCTGTAAGAACATTTGAAGTCAGAATCTTCTTAACTTGACTAAACGGCTTTTGCTCCTTCCAATAGCTGTATCTCTTTACATTACTAATATAAAGATAATCGATCTTTAGAGATTGGGGAATAAAGTTAATGGCGATGATAACTGGGGAATTTTGCTGAATATATCCCTTAATCGTCTCCTCGTAGCTTGTAATCGTTTTCCCGGGTGCCAAAATAAGAATGCTTTTTCCACTGATGACCTTCTGAAGCCGTTTCATACTAGTACTGTCGTCTATTTCGGATTTCAGATAATCCACATATGTATTTTCAAGCAAATCGTAATCGTAACGCTTTCTCTTTACTGATCCTATTTTGTTCAAGATGTAGCGAATATCTCTGGAACGGATGCTGTTCTTCTGTTTCAGATATGCAATATTATTCACATGCGCACTGTAACAACCGGCAAGAAAGAATGGTGTAGAGTATCCCCACATACATTTGGTTCGGATGTTTTCCATATAATTGTCAATGATATCTAAAACGGCATCAATATCATAAGAGTAATCCAGCTTGTCCACCATATATTGCATGAGTAGTTCTGTCGGTGTATTTCCTGCGCCACGGCCCATGCCCGAAATTGTAGCGTCCACCACCACCTCACGTTTTCCATACGAAATCCTCAAAAACTCTTGTGACAAAGCACTGGACATTTGGAGGTTATTGTGGGAGTGAAATCCGATCTTGCAGCTGCAAATAAGATTATGATCGATTAGACTAAACACCCGCTGCAAATCATCAGCGTACATGGATCCAAAAGTATCAACAATAGAAAAACAATATGGCTCAACTTCATTAATCTGATTGATAAAATCAATAAGTTCTATATCTGTATAGCCAAGAATATCCACAGGTTGCACAAACAGCAGATATCCCTTTTTCTTAATCTCGCGGCATACTTCGATGGCTTCCTCACGTTCATGCTTAAAAAAGCATTCTCGTACCGCATTGAACGACCGTCCCGTGAAATCATCAAGATTGGATATCGTATATCGGCTGAAATCCGCCAAAACAGTAAACAGACAGTCTCCTCGATTTTGCGGAACAAATCTTTCAGCATCGCAGCTATTATAAAATATTGTCTTCCCTACCCCCTTACCCTCATCCTGCAAAAAACCGATTTCTATTATGTCCGTTTTAGCCATAACAAGTCCTTGGACAATTCCATGGATCACGGAATCACCAAAGTTCTTATCAATAAGATATCCTCCATCACGTAATGTGCAGTCTAATAACTTAGCATGTTTCACCATTCATTCCCTCCAACTTCTTAATTACCGCATCAATATGTACAGGCAAATCGACTCCAATGCTCTCGTACTCAGTCTCGGCAACCCTAATTTTATATCCATTATACATTGCCCTTAGCGGCTCTATTGCTTCACCCAGTTCTATCTCCGGTTGTGGCATCTTAACGAATTTCAGCAGAAAATCCCTCTTATATGCATAGATTCCTACATGCCGGTATGTCTTTGCAAGATTGCCATCCTTTATATTAGATGGTATCATTGAGCGTGAAAAATATAGCGCATCATTATTTACATCCGTTACAACCTTGACCGTACTGGTTGCCCTGATTTGTTCCGTGTCAGTTATTTCTTTTTTTAACGTTCCAAAATACACCTTAGAATCGTTAAAAATTCTGATAACCTGTCGTATCATTTCTGGCTCAATAATCGGCTCGTCCCCTTGAATGTTGACAAACAAATCGCCTTCTATTTTCTGCGCAACCTCTCCAACCCGGTCCGAACCTGTTGGATGTTTATCTGAAGTCATAATTACATTCATTCCATATTGCCTGCAGACTGACTCAATTCTGCTGTCATCGGTCGCGACATATAGTTCGTCAAGTTCCAAAACTTTTAAACATTGTTGATAAACCCACCAAATCATGGGCTTCCCCAGAATATCTACCAATGGTTTACCCGGGAAACGCGAGGATTTGTATCTAGCGGGAATTACACCAATAATCTTCATTGTCCCTATCCTTTCTTCACATTTTTTAGAAGTACTTCTTGTTTTCTGGTATTTTCCATCTACTGTTGGTAATCTTTTCTGCCATAACTGCCATCCTTCTGTGATTATCTTATTGGTTAAAAAATAATAGACTCAATATTCTGAGAACCTATTTACTCTTTATACTGTCTCTCAATTGCTTTATATACCCCATTTTATGTACCCAAATAGTGACCGTAAACAGCATAATAAAAAGCAAAAATGCTCTGACAAATATCATTGAATTAAACAATATTACAATAGCACTTATTGATATCGTCATTACCGTACAACCAATGATCGCTTTGATTCCCATTAATTTTTTTGGCTCAAGTTGCCACGCCTTTATCCAATGCATCAAAAATAAAATAAACTTAGAAATACAAGTTGCATACGCGGCACCAATAAAACCAACTGTTTTAATGAAAAGCATATTAAGAATAATATTGATCACTGCTGTAACAATCGTACTGAATGCCATATATCCTGTCTCTTTGTGATAATACTCAAAATTTACGGGTATTAAATAAAAAAAATCAAAAAGCACTGAAATTAACAATATTGGGAAGATTTCTATGCTTTTCCAATATTCGGCAGTGGATATGTTTCTGATGATTTCTGGCGATATTATCATAATAAAAATGATAATCATACTGAACAGAATAATCATACGATTATTCTGTTTATAAATATCATCATATTCTCTATCTTTCAACTTGCTGAAAAACCACGGAGCCCATGCATTGTCAACTGAGTTGGCAAGAACAGAGGCTATTCCTGTCAAAGTCACTGCTATGCTATATATTCCAGCCTCAGAATCCCCAGCCATGGATTGTATCATTATCTTGTCGCACTGCGCCAATAGCGTCAAAGAAAGGAAATGTAAAATTAAAGGTGCGCCCATGTGCAATCCGAATTTCCAATATTCTGTATTATAAATAATACGGCTCTGTTTGAATTGACACCAGACAACAATCAGAGCAATAAATATTGCTGCTATACATGTCCCAAGGATTCTTCCAAGATATCCTTTTTCTGTAAATGCATATTTGCAAAGCAGTATGGACGCTCCAATATTGATAAACGTATATAAGAAGGAAACGCCCATGTTTCTTACGACCTCGCCTTTAATCGCATACTTTGTATTAGCTATGTTATGCAGTTGAGTGCAAAGACTATTAACCAATAATAAGACCAAAATTTGTATATTGATCCACCCAATATGACCAATTGGAACAAATACACAAATGACGGCAAAATCAATCATTAATGATGAAGCAATCTGGAAACCATATATTGACGAAACATATTTCTCAAAATTATTCCCAAATTCTACCTTTGCCACTCGAATCGTCCCATTTAATCCGAATCCCAACAAGATGCTGATGATATTTTCATAGGCCAGAAAAATATTATACAGACCGAAATCGGCTGTACTCAAAAGCCTAGTAAATATCGGTAGAGTGAAAAATGGGATTGCCTTAACGAGAAGGTTCCCGCATGTATATGCTATGCCCGCAGAAAGTGGATTGTACCTTGAAACATTATCCTTTTTAATTTCGTTGATTTTCACAGACTTCATTTTTCAAACTATTCAATATTATTATTAGTTCCTCAAAGGCAGTCGGTACGAATATTCTGTTCTTATGCTTATAAGCATTCGTCAAAGATGATATCAACGAATCCGCATCTTTACAGTACATGTTATCCGATACATTATCAAACATCAACTTATATAGAAATATTACATATGGCTCTTTATCAAATAAAAGTTTTGGGAAGACCTGTGCCGTTGAATATACACTAATAAGAACATTATTATCTTTAAGCTGTTCAAGGCACTCCAATTCCCACATATTGTTTATTTGATCAACGTAAAAACTATCGTAATCACTAGCCTTCTGTCTCGGATGTATTCGCACAAGAAATCTGTCGCCATATAGCTCCTGCAACAAGTCTAATATTTTCTTTTCCGTTTTATAATTATAATGACTGGAGAAAAATTGTGTAAGAAATACAACTTTATGCTCATTATATAAGTTATTTTTCTGATATTGAAATACCTCAAATAGCGTATCGCATATTTCCCCAGATGGCTGAATTTCCGGCATTTTGCATATGATATTCTTTAATTCTCCTTTGTAAAACTCCGGACAGTTCAAGTATAATTTTGTAAATGGCTGAATTAGTTTGCCCCTAAAAACATATTTGTGTAAGAACAGCATTTTTTTTGATGCTCGTAGCGCAATATTGCCAAAATAGCTACCGAGACCATCGTCCAATCTGATGAGACTATCATACTTAAACACCCTAAGACATACCAAGGCAAAAAAATCTGAAGAAAAATAGCAAATTTTCGAATATCTTATTTTATATCCAACCGTATTATTCGAATATTTTTTTAAAGTGTGTTTCGGGGAAAAAAGTGCAGTTATTTTATGCATTATCTTATTCCCCTTGAGATTCAAAAAGTCTTCCACAAAGTACACATTTTCAAACACTCTTCTTTGACGTATTCTTTCAGCAATGATTTCTGCATCTCTAAATTCGCCACCTATGTATAAGTCAGATTTTCCTTTGCTGTTTAATTCATTACTAAGCACAAAAACAATCGAATTCAACAAATTTAACGGGCCATTACAAAAAAAAGCTACTTCAGCCCCTTTATCCGTACTCTTCCGCATAAATCATTCTCCACTATCTCAAATATTGTTGCCTTAAAACTTCCTCCACTTTTTTAACTATATATATATCCAACTCCGGCCTGATCGTCTGTGTCTCAAACCGGATCTTTGGTGTAAGCAGACTTTTCTCTGGCAATGGAATATCGAAAAGACAAGGTTCATTGTCTGTAATCCATGACGAATACCGGTCGAGTTTTTCATAAGACTCTAGCTTTACTGCCTTTATGCCATATGCCTCCGATATTCTACAGAAATCCGGAACCGTATATCCGCTCGCAGCAGTTGTATTGGCATATCTGTCATTATGCTCCAAATGCTGCGTCTCACTGATCTTCCCGAGAACCCGGTTGTTGAGAACAAATATCTTGATTGGAAGTTTCTCCCTTTTTACTGTCTCCAGCTCTTGGATATTCATCTGGAATCCACCGTCGCCTGTAATGCAATACGACGCTTTATTCCCCATCGATATACAGGAACCAATCGCATAAGGCAAGCTGCATCCCATCGTGCCATAACCCCCGCTGATATGGATCCGCCCCCTATGCCCCTTTAGCACCAGGGACTGTGCACACCAGCACTGGTTCATCCCCACATCCACAGATACAACCGGATCAGCGGGAAGCAGGGAAGCAATCTTCTCAACCGCCCGGTTCCCTGGCTGAATATCATAGTCAGCCAGTAAGGTCTTTGCCTCCAGACACTGCCCTCTCCAGACAGAATAATCCCCCACATCTTCCGCCATAAGCATGCGCATGAAGTCCCGCGCGTCCGTATGAAACTTCTTCTCATTATCCTTTATGTTCCGGCTGAGTTCGTACTCATCGATATCACAGCGCACCAGATCCGCTTTCGGCGCAAACATCTCCGCCGTCCTGCCCACCTGACGAATCCCAAGGCGGGCCCCGATGGAAACGATCAGGTCACATTCATTCAAAATCATATTCGCAACACGATTTCCGTGTGTACCGATATAGCCAATATGTAAATCATCCTGGGCCAGATCCACACCGTTCATGGTCGTCAGGACAGGGATGTTGGTCCTATGCGCGAATTCATGGAGCATATCTACTGCCCCCGCGCTCCTGACACCGTTACCGGCTAGCAAGACCGGCCTGCTGTATATCGAGCGGAAAATCAATGACAACACCGCCCTTCCTACCCAATAGTGCCATGTTATAAGCACGACTGATGATATCCGGAAAACCTTCCGTACTGTTCGCTGTAACAGAATACTTCGTAATATTCCTTGTCATGGAAATGATATCCATCTCCTGGAAACCATTCTGCCGGATCCCCGAGAATCCCTTCATCTCGTTAGTAGGCACATTTCCGCAGATCCCCATGACAGGGAATCCGTCAAACCAGGCGTCGGCGAGGCCTCCCAGGCCGTTGACTGCCCCCGGGCCGGATGTTGTAAAATACACGCCGATCCTTCCGGATGTCCGCGCGTAGCCGACCGCCGCCAATGCACACCCTTGCTCATGATAGCAGACATGCGTCTTTATCTCATTCTGACGTTTATATAGGGCGTCCATAAATGGTACGATGTATCCGCCCGCATACCCGAACACATCGGTTACGCCATGATTAATCAGGAAATCTACCAAATACTCCGAACAGTTCATAACCGATCTCCTTTTCCTGTAAGCTAACTGCAAAGAAGTTCTTCCGGCACCTTTCGTAGCGCCTCAAACAGTGCCAGGTCTTCCTTTGTAGTAATCTTGATATTGCTTGTTGTTCCCTTAGCAAAATATACCCTCTCCCCGCAATAGATCAGAAGAGAGCTTGTAAACGTGAAATCATGCCGGTTCTCCTTCTCAGCCCTTTCATAACATTTCAGGATTAGGGAATAACGGAACATCTGAGGGGAAGCTGTAAGCATGACATGCTCCCGGTCGATATCTTTCACCCCGGATTCGAAATCGTCCGTATACACAATAGGGGGATGGCATGCGATAGATGATGACGCGTTGCCTTTTTCATGGGCGACGCGGATCACTTCATCGATTGCTTTCTGGGGCAATACAGGCCTCACTGCATCATGAATAATGACATAATCCTCCGGGCTAATCTTGTCCTTCAGGAAGAACACGCCATTACGGATAGAATCGTGACCGCAGCTGCCGCCTTCAATGACCCACTGTACCTTGGTCAAAGAATACTTCTTAACCAATTCACGCATATGATCAATCCACTCATTGACACACACAACAACGATCTTTTCTATCTGTGGATTCCTCTGGAAATTTTCGATGGAATAGACAATAACAGGTTTATCCTCTACCTCCAGGAACTGCTTGGGTATATTGGCCTGCATCCGCTTCCCGACTCCACCGGCCAATAGAATGACATAGTTTTTCATAACCGTCACTTATCAATTCTGATCAGGATTTCCATAAAGATTTCCATGTACTTCTTATGCGCGATCGTCAGTCTCAGCCATCCGGTAAGCCCGTCCTTCCCGCAGAGAATCAGGATATTGTTTTCCTTCAGGATATCCGTTATCTCCCTGGAAGTCTTATACCTCGGTTTAATGCAGACATAGCACCCCTCCGAAGGAAGCGTCTCATAACCGTTCTCAGCCAAAGCGTCCATGATATATTTCTTGCCCTCCAGGTACTGTTCCTTCAGCTCGAAAAGCAGCCTGTCATGATTATCCACGATCGCTTCCGCAAACAGCAGCGCGATCGAATTAACGGTATAATGAGGCTTATAGTTATTAATGCACCGAATGTTCTCCGAGGACGACATGATCACTCCCAGTCTCAGCGCCGGTATCGAAAGCATCTTTGAGAACGTCCTCAATACAAAAACATTGTCATATTCCTTAATCAAGTCAACCGATGTCCTGTTATAAAAGTAGTAATACGCCTCGTCAATGATAACAACAGCGTTTATCTGTCTGGCCTTCTCAATGATACTTATGATCTCTTCCCTTGAATAAACGTTTCCGACAGGCATGTTAGGGTTTACCAGAACCACGATCCCAGTGTTCTCATTGATACTGTCCAGGGTGTTCTCAATCTTATAGGAAAAATCATCTTCGTATTTTAACTGTTTAACGTTCATCCCCACCATCTTCGCGTATACTTCATACATTGCGAAGGAAGGAGTCACACAGAGGATATCCTTATGGGGTTCACCAAAGACTTTGATGACATATCCCATGCCGACTGTACTGCCATCAGTCAACGTGACATTTTCTTTCTTTAGTCCGAGCATTTCCGCGTATTTTGTTGTCGGAAGCGTCTCCTCCGGATAAATCGATAAGAATTCCGGTGTTACTTTCTCCATCACGGAATCGAACAGCCACTTTGGTAACCCATCCGGATTTTCATTCTGATCCAGACGGATATAGGCGCCTCTGCCCTCCGGCTGCGGGACACGGATCGTGTTCTTAATCTTTTCATTTACGTACATCATACCAGTTCCTCCTGAAATTATATTGACAATTGGTTTTAAAACTGTATTTATTAGTCTTAAACATTTATACTACACATATCAATATTATCCAGCTTTAGATACATCATGTAATAAAAGCATGATGATATTCCCGACTCTCACAACGAAAGCACCCATACATAAGGCAAAATAGCGCCTTCCGAATAAGTAAACGCATAATATACAGTATAAAAGACATACCAGATAATATAGTATGCGTACAATACTCTCCTTTTTCTCTTATCAGTTATCTTAGATATAATCAATGGAATAAATATTACCTGAGCTATCTGTCCAAATCTGGCCGCTCTCGTATATCTAGTATTTAATAAGCCTAGCATTCTGAACGGTACTTCCATGATGCAGAAACGAAAATATGTCTTCGTATCCTTCTGGTCAAATATTTCCTTTCTGCAAAAAATGAGTAATGGCAGCAAAACTGGTATAATATGCATCAGCCACTTCCAGTTCCACCCTGTCATCTCACTTGCCGCATACCTTGCAACTAAAAAATATCTTTCAAAAATAGGAATTTTCTCTACAATCAAAAAAAGATATTTGCTTAATGCCGGAAACAATATAATCGAGATGTATAACACTGCATCTCTTATGCGATTAATCTGTTTATTCTTATATTCTTTTAAGAAAGCCAGTAGCAAACAAAATAATACAAGTTTATGAAACAAAGCAGCAGCCAATACGAAAAGCACAAACCTCCATGGTTTATCATACGCTAATGCGTGATATCCCAGAAGAAGAAAACACAACGCTATAGAGAATCTCGTTTGATTCATAGAGTATAGAAATTGTGTTGATAAATAAATAAACAACGCAAAAGGAATTGCTATTTTCCTAGAATAATTCCTGACAGCAAGCAGGAATAAAGAGAACTGCAATACTCCCATAGCCCACAACAATGCTCTGTAATTAGGCGAAATCCTATTTAGAAGGTAATATGCGGGCTCAACATTGAAATCTCCGACAAGCCTATTATGCAATTCCCAGTACTCACCAAGACTCGCTACATGAATCGTATTGAAAATCCTTTCATAATTGAAATAATCTGCACCAGTTCCATACCTTAATCCATACATTGCAATAACAGGAAACAAAAAGACACATCCAAACAGACAATACAACGCTTTTACATGCCTGTTATCAATTGGAACTCCTTTTATCCGGGTCCCACGGACGACCTTTTGATATGTAGAAGCAGTGATGATACATACCGCAAAAACAGCAAGATAAACAGATATGTCCAAAATCATCGTTCAGACCTCCTTACGGTCATTAACAGGGACTTCACACACTTCCGCAATCCGGGTGCAAACCCGCTCGCACGCTGTACCGTTTTCGTAACTGCCCAGATTGTGGTGATGTTTTTCTACCTTTTCACGGTAACTGCTTTCATTAAATTCAAGAATGGCCTTCCGCAACTCTTCATTACTCTTTGCCAGAATCCCAGGCCAGCTTTCAATCGGCGTATATATTCCCCTATCCTCTTGCATGTAGTAATCCAAATCCGGAACATACAGGAAACATGGGCGTTTTGTCAAAGAGAAGTCCCAAATGATGGAAGAGTAATCGGAGATTAAGATGTCTGTTGCGCAAAGTAACTCCTGAGAATCCGGATAATCCGACACGTTAATTACATTAGGCGAATTCCAATTGAAGGATAGATTCATTGCGTGATGAGCCCTTACCAATAATATCGAATCTCCATGAAAACGTATCTGAACCGCTTTTAATAAGTTCTGAACGTCTAAGTTTACAGCATACTCCTTCCCTGCTTCTATATTAATATTTTCAATGTTTCCACGATATGTAGGCGCATACAACACGATTCTGCGAGTATGTTCAAAATGATAACGGTCACAAATCTGTTTTCGAATCGCTAAATGGTTTTTCACATGATAAACAATGTCATTCCTTGGCATCCCGCAAGGTAAGACTTCCCCCTGATACTGGTAAACCAAATCTGGTATAGAATAATTGGAAAAGCTTTCGCAGCTAGAAAGTACAAGATCTGTGCTACGCGATTTGTATAAATCCATCGCAACCCTCGACTTCGGAATTCTCTCATTAAAATAATTTGTATCTCTCTTATAAGCGCCTCCGCCATGCCATGTATTGATCACATATTGCTGCTTTCGTTTAGGCAGATAGGTTGGCATACCACAGTTGCTGATAAGGACCTTGGCTGTACAGAAGTAATACAGGTTTTGCAACGACAGGAATCTTACAAAACATATCCCCTTGTCCTGCCATTTTTTAAGATTGCGAACTGCAAAAATCAGTTCGAACTTTTGAGGATAGTTTTCCCGTAAATAATGAGCAATATATTTAGGATTACATGAATACTGTTTCCCTGAGTATGATAAAAACGCAATTCGATTCTTCTTTACAGGAAATATCCAAAAAATTTTTAACACATTTCTGGTAATCAATGAAGCAATACTATGAATCCATTCTATCTGCACTTGAGTCATATACTTTCTCCTCGAATATAAAAATATAACAAATCCCTAACCTGTCACGCCGATTTCTCCGCCGCAAGCGCCCTTTCTATCAACATGTTCTGGTAACTTTCCGGCAAATCATTGAAATATGCGCTGAATCCCCATACTCGCACGATTAACCCGGTATACAGTTCGGGATGGGCTTTGGCCTCTATCAATACCTCGCTGTCCATAATATTCATCTGCATCTGAAAGAATCCTTCCCGAATCGCCCCTTGCAGAAACAGGACGAACTTGTCCATATTATTCTGCAAAAAATCTCCTGCCAGGAAAAAATCCACAACATTGCCGTTAAAACGCTGGTCCGTATAATCCAACCTCGCCGCGAAACGTACCACTTCCGTATAGGGCGCATTCATGCAGGAAATATGCGTGTTGTATGGCTGTCTGGATTTCCTGCCAGATACATCTGCCGCGTTTCGCTTGCCCTGCAGGAGATACCCCGGCGAACTCACTCCAAACTTGACCGTACCTCCCAGCCGATTCCTGTATGCCTTTGCCTGCTTGGATATCGATGACGTAATCAAATTTGTCAATTTCTCCGCTTCCTCATCATCCCGGCCATACCGCTTGCCTTCCAGAAGCCTGGCAAACAGTTCCTCCTCTCCTTCATAATCCTCTTTCCGTGCCTGCATCAATGCCGACCAGCCACAGTATCTTTCTTCAAAAACCAGTCTTTTAATGTTCAGCAGGCTGTCCACCGTATTGGAAAGTGCCACTGTGGTGATGCCATAATTGTTATACTGCGTAGCTCCATCCGAAATATCGCGATGTTTTTCGTTACATCCGTCCGTGAAAAGGGAAACAAGAGGATCACTGGCCCATTTCAACACATCCAACGACTTCAGGAACTCTGCAAACCTTTCTTCATTCCTCTGCAGATAGGCATCCACCAGGCTGTCATAATCGGAAAACGGGCCGTTTTTCAAAAGCTCATCCAACGTAGCAAAATAATCAAACACCGCAATGTTATTCTGATCCAGAGATTTACCCACGATGAACGGCTCCCAGCAAGCCGAAGTGCAATAGCTATAGGCATCCTCGATAGGCATGCCAAAATCCAATAATGTAGGTATGATCACATCGTCATTGGAAAAAAGTGGACTGCCTGTCGCGGAGGCAAGGCACTCAACCGCCCTCCGCAATAGGTCTTTTGGCATTTTATCGCTAACCCGCAAGAGTGTTTTTGGATCAGGCTTTTTCAGTTTTGCCTGTTCCTTCAAAAAAATCTCCGTCAACTCATTATGGAAATAGCTTCCATCCGGCTCTAAACCGCCCAGCACGATAATTTGTCCAATATCACCCTGCAATGCGTCGCTTTTATAATCCGCATATCGGCTTAACTGATTGAGGAAATCAAGTACCATCATCTCAGCTGTTCCTCGATCCAGATATCCGGAGGTAAGATCACCCATGTACAGATCCCCCAGAATTCGATCTAGACGGCCCAAGCCATTAAGCCGATGCCTTGTCTGCCACATGATCTGATTAAAAAACAGGATCCTCTGCAGCGCCTCTTCAAAGTGCTCCGCCGGTTCAGAAAGAAGCCTTGAAAAGTCACGGATACGTTTTTCCCGAACTGTGTCTGGCAAGGAAGTAGTTCTCAGTGTCTCCATAATACGCACCGCCAGTTGCCGGACGCCCTCTGTTACTTCCTCCGCTTCCCTGCCGTAATGATCGTTTCCGATTGCGCTGGCTGCAAGTTCATCAAAAGTACCATGAATGATCTTGTCATAGGCGATCGTAAAATTCCCCAACACATTACCGGGAACGGCGATAGTCTTTGTACGGTCTAAAAAATAAACGAATCTGCTGTCCGGGTGAACCGTAATTTGAATTGTTTCTAACAGCTTTCGCGTGTCTTTCCCAACACTCCGCGTTCCACCGTGCGCCTTCACCGGGCGAATCTGATAGTAAGCGTATGCAATTTGCCTCAACAGATTATATGCTCCCTTTTCATCAAAACGATGTCTTTTAACAAAAGGAATAATATAATTCCAACGCCATAATTCATTCTTAATCGCTGTTTTAATATTTGACAATAAAATTCACCTCGATGCTATCTGCTAGCCTTCAGCTTCGCAAACATTCGAACATTTCTGCTCTTGACATATGATATAACTGCCCCTTCGAGATAACTCAATCCCGCAGATCCCATCCGTATGGGCAGCAACATTACTTTCATCATCACTGACCGTGCCCTCACCTGCGGTAGCATTTTCCGGCAGTTCTCATTTCGGATCATCTTCTTTATAGTTTTGTATTTTTCTCTTTTCGTCAACGTACACTTGGGGTTTGTTACATTCTCCACGCACCCGATCAGACGCTCTGTATACCGCCGGGCAATCATCTCCCTGCTGTTTGCGTCATTTACTCCCCAATATCGATAAAGTCCTTGCATCCAGCCATGTTCTTCTTCACGCTTTTCATACATCCGCGGTATATATTTTGATGTCTCGGATTCAGAACGGGCACGTAAAAAGTGGTAGTACTGTTTTGAAGTAACTGCCACTTTTTCTATATTCTTTATCACGCTGAGGTTGAATGGAAAATCGTCCCAGAATGTTGTCGGAAAATACAATTTATTCTCTAATACATACTGTCGCAGAAATAACTTATTCCACGGCGGATACAGCATATTCTTGTCAAACAGCTTATAGGCATCCTTTCGGAATTCTTCTTTTGTTTGGTATATGGCGTCTGCCGGGATGTAATCTGTCGTCATATATTGATCTTGTTTAAAATAAGTGTCAATATAGAATCCAGCTATCACAAGCTGCGCATGATTTATTTCTGCCAAATTGTATAGTTCCTCAAGCATCATCGGTTCCGCCCAATCGTCTGAGTCTAAGAAATATAAGTATTTTCCTTTGGCCATGTCAATAGCAATGTTCCGGGCGCTGGGAGCACCACTGTTCTCTTTGTGGATCACTGTAATACGCGGATCCCTTTCCGCGTACTGGTCACAAATTTCACCGCTCCTGTCCGGCGTGCCGTCATCTACAATAAGGAACTCGAAATCTGTAAGAGTCTGATTTTGGATGCTTTCAATGGCCTTCGCTACATAGTTTTCTACTTTATAAACCGGCATGATTATACTTACTTTAATTTCTCTTCTCTCATCTGAGAACTGGTATTCTCTTTCTGCCACTTCCATCATACTTTACATATCTCCGTTTCCACCGGTACATGAGAAACAATATCTCTTTGATATTGTTCCATTAACTCATCTGTGACTGTGTCTAGCATCAGAGGTTCTTTACCAAGTGTCAGATATTTATTTCTGCCCAGATTGTGCTCCTTAATTAATTCTACTTTAAGGGGCTTATACTGTTTCATCCAGGCGATAACTGACTTCTGATTCTCTGCCCCATCTGTAAAGCCTCCTATAACGGGTACACGGAACACAACAGATTTACCAGCCGCAAACAATACCTGGACATTTTCTTGATACTGTTCAAGATTTCCGCCAAGAACCTTCTGGCACTGAACAGCGTTCATAATTTTCACATCCACATAAAACAAATCTATATATTGCATAGCGATTTCCAACAGCTGTTTCGATACAAATAGCGCCGTTTCTACGCATAGATGTGTGTTGCTTTCTTTAAGCCTCTTCAGTAACGGTTCTAATGCCGTCATTTGCAGCAGAGGTTCACCTCCCGAAAAAGTCACACCACCCGGCATACCTTCGTAAGCATCGGATACATCTGATGCCTGTCCATAAAACGACCAATCCTTCATAACTTCCCGGTATAGTTCATCA
This sequence comes from uncultured Lachnospiraceae bacterium, assembly GCA_947600145.1. Classification (GTDB taxonomy): domain Bacteria; phylum Bacillota; class Clostridia; order Lachnospirales; family Lachnospiraceae; genus UBA3402. The sequence continues at coordinate 15,866 of CANQGA010000049.1, forward strand.
ACAGTAAACCAATGTCCGTACATGCCGTCTTGCCCGTCTTTATGATAGTTTTCCGAAACAAACATTATATTTTCCGGATTGGCACACCAAGGACAATGAAGAGAACATCCTTTCAAAAACACCGTAGTACGAATACCCGGACCATCATGCAAAGAAAATCTTTGAATATTGGTCACAAGAATTTCTTCATCCATCCCATCACCATTTGAGTACTTTCTGAATTTTCATTTTATGTGGTTGTGACTTTGTAGTTTTGAAAGAAAAATAGCATAACTGGAAATTCTCCGCTCCGCTATAACCTACATGATCTTTTGGAAATATCGGTACTTCCATTTCACTCTACGTTTCTTTTACCGTGCAAGTTCCAAAAATTCCCTCAGTATCTTAAGCGATACTGCCTCTGTCATGATGACTAACGTGTTTCCACTGTCCATATGCGCCATCATAATATTGGGATGGTCATTTTGAAACTGATTACGAAGCGTTTTCTTAATGTTAAGTTCCAGCAGAAGCCTTCCTTCCTCTTGTTTAATCATAGCTTTCTTTCCATTTTTCGAAGAAATAATAGTAACCTCCGAAATACTGCTTATGTTTTCCTGCAATTCAGCAGGCCATTTATCAGAAGTACATTCCACATGGAATGACGCACCACCTACTTTAAAATCAATCTGTGCATTTCCTCCAACACTATAATACCTGACGCATTCTTCCAGAATCTCGTTCATGGAGAATCTTTCGTTAAGTATGCCTAACCACCTAAGCAAAACCACAAGAAGGTTTACTATTACGCCTACTGTAAGTCCAAGACTCATCCCTTGAAGCGTCAGTGTTCCAACAGTTACAGTCAGGCCGCTGACACCCGCCATCAGAACAGACGCGGTGACCACTTGATTCGCTACTTTTTTGTAATTAACTCGCTGATCCACTAATATCTGGATTCCAGGCGCGGCGATCAGACCAAAAATAAAAAGCTCCATTCCGCCAAATACCGATATCGGTATCTCCATAAATAAATATTGAAGATCGCGAATAGAAGCTACCATAATACAAAGCAGAGAAGCTACCACATAAGGATAAATAGAATATGGGGAATAACAGTTATTTATAAACTCGTCTTCATCCTCCACCACGTTCTGCTTTTGTGAAAGCTCTGAATTATGGAGGTTCATCAATGCCAGGTTTTCTGCATAAATCGCACTGGGAGACGCACAAATCACGGACGTACAAAGATTCTGCACTGAGTGGAATAGCAAAACTCCATCAGTTACTTTTTCAATTTTCTCATGGTTCATATCCCGCTCCAACATGCCCTTATACACCGCTATCCTTCCAAGGCTTTCGGCGAATGCAATTACGGTAGGTGGTAACATGGCAAATACAAGCCCAGGGATATTCGGTGGCAATTTTTGCAAAGAATCCAAATACAATGGAGGGATATGCAATACTGGCCGACCGCTCAGAGTCGGCAGCTTTCCTTCCCTCAGCAACAACGCCACTATACACCCGACCAACACACCAAACAGTACAGATGCATTCTGCAGAATATGATAACGGAGCAGCGCAGATACAATAATCACTCCAAGTGTCAGTAATGCCAGTATTTTTTGATTTCTTGTCCCACCCATGAAACCAGCATCCTGCATAGCCATGCCAGCCAGTTCCAATCCAATCAAAGAGATTGCCGGACCCATTACCGTGCCAGGGAACAATAAAGCGATTGCCTTTCTAAAACGTTTGGACTGAAAGGCTGCACAAAGGCCCAAAAGCATAATACCCGCAATCACATATGCCCAGATAATTACGGTTCTTGCATCTTCAACAGATTGCATGTTTCCAATCTGACTTACCCGGTAACTAACAAATCCTATATAAACAAAGCTGGGGCCCAGAAAAAGGGGCGTTTTCCTTATACACACAAAAATTAGCGTACCTACACCACAGGCCAGCAGAATTGTTGATAACTCAACTACCGCCCCATAAGAAGAACTGCATAATTTCGCAATGAGCATCGCTGAAGGAAACATTACCAGAAAATGTTCAATTCCTATAAGAAATGTCCCGCTCCTAAAAATGTGATTCCATCTTCTGATTATTTTTATCCACATGTAACTTACCTCTGTTGCATACTTTAGTTTCTTTCACTTATACACATAAACTCCCCGGACGGATGTTTTCACCACCCAGCCGGGGAATCTCGTTTCAAATCACATAATTACAAATTCAGAAATAAGTAACCAAATTCCCTTTCGGTTCTTCTTAGTAATCAAATATCCCCTGAATCACATCCGTTACATCCATGATCACCTCATAAGAGATTCTTCCGATCCTGTTAAATCCCGGTACCGCAGATCGACCAGGCGCATCTGCTCGCACATAACGTCTCCGCTCATTTGTTCTGTCTCTATCGCGATATGCAACAGATCCTGAAATGCGTCTTTTACGTTTGGACAAAGAATTGCATGCTTCGTCATCTAATAATAATATTTACTGACAATCAAACAACAACCCTTTGATCCTTCTACTTTGACAATGTCTCCATGATCTATGGTCACAGTCTACCCCTTCTCCCTGCCTATCGGATTCTCAGTCAAATTTAAGAATCTGTAACCATGTTGCTGTGTCCTGTCCTGCCCTCAGTAAAGGCATCTCGACCGTTCCTATCTGACTTATATCCAGAATTACCGTGCTTGTCCAAATTACCGTCGTTGTTAAGGCCTGATCATATGTAAGCGTTTTCGGCACTGTCACTTTCCTGTTTATCTTTTTTCCATTCTCGCCGATTAGTCCATAACTGGTAAACGAAAATGTGTATCCTTCTTTCTGCATAATGCCGATTTGGATTTTCAATTTATCCTTCATCCAGATATCATCGCTGTCCAGAAATGCCAGATATTTTCCGTTTGCCTTTTTCATTCCTTCATTTCTGGCTGTTGCGGCTCCCGAATTTCTCTCCAGAATAATTAGCTTAATGCGCTTATCCAGATCTTCATATTTTCTCAAAATACAGGTGCTTTGATCAGTAGAACAATCATCGACCGCTATCAATTCCCAATTATCATATGTTTGTTCCCGAATACTTTCGATGGCCTCTGATACGTACTTTTCCGCATTATAAACTGGCATTACAATACTTACTTTTTCCTGGTAATTTTGCATTGCAAAATCCTTTCAATGAATAAAAAACTTCGGTTCTTCTCTAAAAGTTGGTGATTCTTCTCCATTTCCTGGTGTTTCACCAACTTTCATAGAAGATCTTCTCCATTCTTGGGGGATGCACAAAAGCTTCTCTCTTTTCTGGTGTTTCTTTGACATTCCCCGCGTTTCCTAGAAGAGCTTCTCTCTTTTCTGGTGTTTTCACTCTGTTAGTAATCTTTTTAGCCATAACTGCTGACTTTCTGTTATTCTTATTTCGCCATAAAAAATAAATTTAAAGGAGGTTAACAGTTATGGCCACAAAGATCACTAACAAACTCATTTCTCTTCCTCAGGATGTCTCCATCGACCGCGTCGTGGATCATCCCCATTCCATGGAGATCTTCATCTCCTGTCCTGACACGGATCGGCTCTGCCCGGTCTGCGGCTCCCGCAACTGTGTCATCAAGGACTCCGGACGCTCCCTCACCGTACGCCATGTCTCCGTCGCAGGCAAGGGATCATTCCTTTCCTTCCATGTTCCAAGGTTCCTCTGTAAGCAATGCGGCTCATCCTTCTCCAAAAGGCCCTACTTTGTACACCCTTCCATGAAACTCTCCGCTGCCGCATTCCTCGCTGCCTGCGTCGGTCTCACCGGCACCCGCTCCATCCGCGACATCGCCATCGACAACGGCCTCACCGAACAGCAGGTCCTCTCTGTCCTCTGCTCCGTCGACTTCCGTAAGCCGGCCTCTCTCCCGCGTACCCTCTGTATTGATGAGTTCAAGGGATCTTCCGGCTCCTATGATCCGGATTCACACCGTTGGAACATCAGCCGTTTCCATTGCAACATTTCCGACGGCAGTTTCGGCTGCGTCGTCGATGTCCTCCCTCAGATTTCCCTGGACTTCCTGCTCTCCTATTTCATGGACTATTCCCTCGAGGAACGCAGGCGCGTCCGCTTCTTCTGCTGCGACATGCACGGCGGCTTCATCTCCCTCGCCAAACGCTGTTTCCCCGATGTTAAGGTCTGCGTCGACATGTTCCATGTCGTCAAACTCCTGAATGACAATGTCTCCGACA
>CANQGA010000050.1 GCA_947600145.1 uncultured Lachnospiraceae bacterium
ATGGGCGAGCCGCTGTACTTAGACGTTGTCGCAGCTTTAAAGGGCAGCAAGTTCGACGCTGTCCCGGTCTACACCGGTCGTTACGGCCTTGGTTCCAAGGACACCACGCCGGCTCAGATCGTAGCCGTCTATGAGAACACCGAGAAGAAGGTCTTCACCATCGGTATCGTGGACGATGTGACCCATCTGTCCCTGCCGGTCGGCGCTCCGCTGGTTACCACGCCCGAAGGAACCACCAACTGCAAGTTCTGGGGCCTGGGCGCGGACGGTACGGTCGGCGCGAACAAGAACTCCATCAAGATCATCGGCGACAACACCGATATGTACGCGCAGGCGTATTTTGATTACGATTCCAAGAAGTCCGGCGGCGTGACCATGAGCCACCTGCGTTTCGGACACAAGAAGATCAAATCCACCTACCTGATCCACACCGCGAACTTCGTGGCGTGCCACAACCCGGCATATGTCCGCAAGTACAACATGGTTCAGGAGATCGTGGACGGCGGTACCTTCCTGCTGAACTGCGCGTGGAACGCGGAGGAGCTGGAGACCCATCTGCCCGGTCAGATGAAGAAGTACATCGCCGACCATAACATTCAGTTCTATACCATCGACGGCGTGAAGATCGGTATCGAGACCGGCATGGGCCCGACCCGTATCAACACGATCCTTCAGTCCGCGTTCTTCACCCTGACCGGAATCATTCCGCAGGACAAGGCGATCCAGCTGATGAAGGATGCCGCCCAGAAGACCTACGGCCGCAAGGGCGAGGATGTCGTTAAGAAGAACTGGGCCGCCATCGACGCCGGCGCTACCGGCTTCGTGAAGGTAGAGGTTCCGGAGTCCTGGAAGAACTGCGAGGATGAGGGACTTGATTACGCGGTCGTGACCGAGGGACGCAAGGATGTCGTCGATTTCGTCAATAACGTCCAGTCCGCAGTCAGCGCGCAGGAAGGCAATAACCTGCCGGTATCCGCGTTCAAGGATTATGTGGACGGTTCCACGCCCTCCGGCGCTGCCGCTTATGAGAAGCGCGGTATCGCGGTCGATGTTCCGGTATGGAATCCCGACAACTGCATCCAGTGCAACTTCTGCTCCTATGTATGTCCGCACGCTGTCATCCGTCCGGTAGCTCTGACCGAGGATGAGGCTGCCAAGGCTCCGGCCGACATGAAGATGCTGCCGCTGACCGGCATGCAGGGCTACAAGTTCACAGTGACCATTTCGGCTCTTGACTGTACCGGATGCGGCTCCTGCGCGAACGTCTGCCCGGGCAAGAAGGGCGAGAAGGCTCTGACCATGGATAAGCTGGCGAATCATCTGGATGAGCAGCCGATCTTCGCTTACGGCCAGACCCTGCCGATCAAGACCGACGTCGTTGCCAAGTTCAAAGACACGACTGTGAAGGGCAGCCAGTTCAAGCAGCCCTTACTTGAGTTCTCCGGCGCATGCGCAGGCTGCGGCGAGACTCCTTACGCCAAGCTGATCACCCAGCTGTTCGGTGATCGCATGTACATCGCCAACGCGACAGGATGCTCCTCCATCTGGGGCAACTCCTCACCGTCCACTCCTTACACGGCCAATGCCAAGGGACAGGGCCCGGCCTGGGGCAACTCCCTGTTTGAGGACAACGCGGAGTACGGCTTCGGTATGCTGCTGGCTCAGAACGCGATCCGTGACGAACTGAAGGAGAAGGTCGAGACTCTGATCGCGAAGGACGAGGCTCCCGAGGCTGTGAAGGCTGCCGGCAAGGAATGGCTGGATACCTTCAGCGTGGGCGCTCTGAACGGAACCGCTACCGACGCTCTGGTAGAGGCTCTGAAGACCTGTGACTGCGATACGGCCAAGTATCTGGTCGCCAACGCGGACTTCCTGGCGAAGAAATCCCAGTGGGTATTCGGCGGCGACGGCTGGGCCTATGATATCGGTTTCGGCGGCGTAGACCATGTGCTTGCGTCCGGCAAGGACATCAACGTCATGGTATTCGATACCGAGGTTTACTCCAACACCGGCGGCCAGTCCTCCAAGGCTACCAAGACCGGCGCTGTGGCGCAGTTCGCTGCGGGCGGCAAGGAGACCAAGAAGAAAGATATGGCTTCCATCGCCATGAGCTACGGTTATGTGTATGTCGCTCAGATCTCCATGGGCGCCGACATGGCTCAGACCATCAAGGCCATCGCGGAGGCTGAGGCTTATCCGGGACCGTCCCTGATCCTGGCATACGCTCCGTGTATCAACCACGGCATCAAGAAGGGCATGAGCAAGGCTCAGACCGAGGAGAAGCTGGCGGTAGAGACCGGTTACTGGAACAACTTCCGCTTCAATCCGGCTGCTGAGAACAAGTTCACTCTGGACAGCAAGGAGCCGAAGATGGAAGGCTATCAGGACTTCTTAAAGGGCGAGGTTCGTTACGCATCCCTGGCTATGAAGAATCCGGAGAGAGCAGCGAAGCTGTTCGCGAAGAACGAGGCAGAGGCGAAGGAGCGTTACGATTATCTGAAGAAGCTGATCGGACTGTACGGAGCGGAATAATCCGAAGAAGAGAGTTCCGAAGAGAAGTACGGATACGAAAAGCCTCAGATGCGTGCGGTGCCGGGACGGCACCTGATACGCGGTACGATTTGATCGAACAGACGGTCATACAGATGGGAGCGCCGGGAAGCCGGCGCTCCTTTCGATTACGTCAGTATGCAGGCAGGGTGCCAGTGACACCCTGCCTGTATTTCCATGCGAAGAAAGCGCCAGTGACGCTTTCTTCGTATTACGTCAGTTTTTCACGAGAAAAAAGCATTGCATTTCCGCGGAGAATATGACATAATCTAAATGATGTTTTATGCCGCCTGACAGAGCGGGATCGGTAATCGGAAACGGCGGCGGAGAATTAAATGCGGGACCGCGGAGAAGATCATACGGAGGGACCGCTGACAGGAAAATACAGGAGGCAGACAGATATGACGATCAAAAAGATGCGTAACGGGGATGAACTGACGATTGCGCTGGCCGGGCGCCTGGACACGAATACGGCTCCTGATCTGGAACTGGAACTGAAGGGTTCCATCGGGGATGTGAAAGAGCTGGTATTTGATATGGAGAAGCTGGAGTATGTCTCTTCAGCCGGGCTGCGCGTCCTTCTCTATGCCCAAAAGGTAATGAACCGCCAGGGCAGGATGCGGGTATGCCACGTGAATGAGCTGATCAGGGAAGTGTTTGATATCACCGGTTTTACTGAGATCCTTACGGTCGAATGATCCGGCGCGCGCATACGGGAAAGGATGTGAATTTGCATGGAGACCAATAAAATCGCGGTTAATGATCGTGGACTCGGCAGAAATCAGGCTTTCGATGAGCTGGAGAAATTCGCCGGCTATCAGGAGCTGGATCATAAGGAGACGCTGCGGCTGCGGCTTCTGGCTGAGGAGATGCTGGGAATGCTGGGCGGCATTGTCGGGGATTACGGCGCGTATTTCTGGATCGAGGGTGAGAAGAAGAATGTGGCCCTCCATCTGGACGCTTACGTGGAGATGGATCTTGACAAGAAGGAGGAGCTTCTGTCCGTCTCCAGTTCCGGCAGGAACATGGCCGCGAAGGGCCTGATGGGCCGGATCCGGGACCTGATGGAGAATTGTCTGCTGAATTACGATGATATCAGCCAGTACGCGGCGGACAGCGGCATGAATCTGATGCCCGGCGATGATTACAGCATGATGAACGCCGGTATGGACTGGACCAGTTACAGCTGGTCCCTGGACCGCTACCGTCTCGACGTGGAAGCCCATCATATGGAAGACACCGCGGCGGAAGAGGCCTGGGACGAACTGGAGAAGTCCATCGTGGCGAAGCTGGCCGATGATGTTCAGGTCGGGATCCGCTCCGGCAAGGTGGAGCTGGTGATCAGGAAGAGATTCTGAGCTTCGTTGGGGAATCGCCTGGAGAGATAAACTATTTGAAAAGGGAAGAAGAGGTTCCGGGGCAGATAGGATGTCTGCCGCCGGAACTTTTGTTTTCATGCAATTGGGGCGCCAGTGACGCCCTGATTGCATGAGTCGGTATGCGGCGTACTTTTCATGCTTCATAAATACGTAAGAATTCTGTTATTGATTTCCAGAGGGGTGTATGATATAACTGTATTAATCGTATTAGTACACTTATATGCGTAAATGACCGCCGCCGGGCGGAGAAAGGAGAGAGCCATGATCTTACTGGACTATCGGGATCGGAGGCCGATCTACGAGCAGATCGTGGATCGGTTTGTGGAACTGATGGTGACGGGCGTGATGGCCCAGGACAGCCAGATGCCTTCGGTGCGGTCCATGGCCATGGAGCTGTCGATCAATCCGAATACGATCCAGCGGGCTTACGCGGAACTGGAACGGCAGGGATATATTTATTCGGTCAAGGGCAAGGGCAGCTTTGTCGCGGAGAACCGGCATATCATGGAGAAACGCGGCGCAGAGATGCTGAAGGAGTTCCGGGATTTGGCGGAGCAGGCCAGGAGTCTGGGGCTGGAGAAGGAACAGCTTCTTGGGGTCATCCGCGCGGTATATGAGAATCCGGCGGTACAGCCGGCGGCAAATGGACCCGGCATGCCAAAGGGGCAGAGCAGGCAGCCGTCGGCAGACAGAACCGGAACGGCGCGTGAAGACGGAGCCGGAAAGGAATTGCGAGAGGAGGGAGAGACATCATGATAGAGGCCAGGAATCTGACAAAGCGGTTCGGCGACATCGTGGCCGTGGATCATATTGACGCCACGATCCGGGACGGCAGCGTTTTCGGACTCATCGGAACCAACGGCGCCGGAAAGAGTACATTTTTGCGCATGATGAGCGGAGTGCTGCGGCCGGATGAGGGCAGCGTAACTATAGACGGAAAAGAGGTTTATGAGGATATACAGGTTAAGAGACGGTTTTTCTATATTTCCGACGACCAGTATTTCTTCAGCAATTCGACGCCGGAGGAAATGATGAATTTCTACCGGGCCGTATATCCGAAATTCAACCGGGAGAGATTTATCCACCTGATGGAGAGCTTCGGGCTGGACCGGCGGCGGAAGATCAACACATTTTCCAAGGGAATGAAGAAGCAGGTGTCGGTGATCTGCGGGATCTGCGCGGGGACGGATTATCTGTTCTGCGACGAGACCTTCGACGGACTGGACCCGGTGATGCGCCAGACCGTGAAGAGCATTTTCGTGGGAGACATGCAGGAGCGGAACATGACGCCCATCATCGCGTCCCACAACCTGCGTGAGCTGGAAGATATCTGCGATCATGTGGGACTGCTGCACAAGGGAGGCATCCTGCTGTCGAAGGATCTGGATGATATGAAGCTGAATCTTCACAAGATCCAGTGCGTGCTGCCGCCCGGAAAGAAGGCGGAGGACATCCATGGACTTGAGATCATTAATACGGAGGCGAGAGGCAGCCTTCTGACGCTGACCGTCAGGGGCAGCCGGGATGAGGTGGAGATGGCCATTCACAGCTGCGAGCCGATCTTCGCGGAGATCATTCCGCTCTCCCTGGAAGAGATTTTCATCAGTGAAACGGAGGTGGCAGGATATGACATCAAGAAACTTGTGCTTTAAGCTGATGCGGGAGGACCTGAAGCGGCGTGTCTGGGTCATCGCGTGGAGCATCCTCAGCATGGTGTTTTCACTGGTGGTGCCGATCGCGCTCAAATGCAGCGATTTTGCCTCGCGTCAGGCCGGCCGTGATGCGGCATGGCGCATGAGCAACATCACGCAGATCGTGGAGGGCAGCCTTTCGCTGAATGGCGGCGTGATCGCCGTGCTGGTCATTTCAGCGGTCTTGTGGGCGGTCAGCGGGTTCCATTACCTGCACAACCGGCAGAAGGTGGATTTCTACCACAGTCTTCCGGTGAAACGTCATCAGCTGTTCCTGGCGGTGTATTTCAACGGCATTCTGGTGCCGCTCTTCTGTTACGTCCTTGCCCAGGCGGCCGCCGTCGGCTTCGCGCTGTCCGCGGGGATCGGATACCGTCAGATCGGCAGCCTGCCCTGGCAGAGCGTATTGCTGAATTCGGTCTATTACTGTCTTCTGTATACCACGGTGATCGTCGCGGTGATGATGACCGGCCATGTGGTCGTGACCCTTCTCGGCGCTGCCGTGTTCTTCGGCTACGGTCCGGCCCTGATCGGACTGTATGAATGGTTCTGCAGCAGGAATTTCAGAACATGGATCTTCAACGCATGTTCCATCGATTCCTATGTACAGCTGTACCTGCGTCTTCTGAGATATACGTCGCCTGCCTCAAATTATGTGTTTGCGGCCGAGAAATTCTCGTATGGGGAGTGGCCGGTATGGCGCGCGCTTCCGGTGCTCTGCGTGACAGCCGCGCTGGCGGCGCTGGCCTACGGGCTCTACCGGATGAGGCCCTCTGAGGCGGCGGGCCGGGCCATGGCGTTTCCGAAGACGAAAACACCGATCCGGCTTCTGATCACGGTTCCGGTGGGAGTTGCCGCGGGACTTTTCTTCGGGTCCATGGGGAACAGTGCCGGCTGGCTCGTATTCGGCTCTGTCTGCGGCGTCCTGCTGACCCATTGCCTGATGGAGATCATTTACCATTTCGATTTCCGGAAACTGTTCGCCAACCGCTACCAGCTGGTGGCTGCTTCCACAGTCGTGCTGGCGCTTAACCTTGCGGGATATTATGATCTCTTCGGCTATGACAGCTGGTATCCGAAAGCGGACCAGATCGTGGACGCGGCGCTGTTTGATGGGTATTCTGAAAACTGGGTGACCTATGGGGACGTTGAGTTCGTGGAGCGGTCGGGTTCTGCCGGCTTTGGGGACGAGTCCTTCTATTCCTGGAATTACATGGACGGAAACCTGTACCGTCTGGAGAATATGAAGCTGACGGATGCTTACGCCGTGTCTGAGCTTGCGCGGCTCGCTGCCGGGCGGGAGAAGGAGAAACGGTTCGACGAGACATGGGAAGGCCCTTACCGGACTGTGTTTATGCGCGTGAAATTGAAAAACGGGCGCCAGGTTTACCGTATGTACAATTTTGCCGCCAGATCCGGCGAGATGGATGAGCTGTTCGCCTCGATTGTGGACAGCGGGGAATATAAGACAGGAATGTACCCGCTCATGAGTCAGACGGAAGAAGATACCGCTTCTGTTTATTTCATGCAGAACGGTTCCGGCAGCGACGCGCCGGTGGATCTGGACGCGGCCGGCCGTGCCGAGCTTCTGGCGGCGTACCGGCAGGATTTCCTGGATCTGAGCGTGGAGACGCGCAGGCATGAGGTGCCGATCGGTACGATCCAGTTCCGGACCCGGGCGCACGATGAGGCCGTCGCCTATAACGATAAGCTGCAGGCGCGTGTGGATTATAACATGAATCTCCAGGATCTGACAGGGCGCCGCGCCTATCCGGTCTATCCGTCCTTTTCACGGACGCTCGGGCTTCTTTCGGAGGCCGGCGAGGAGATCCGGTCGCTTGAAGACGAGGACATTGCCGGTATCGACATCTATTATTACGGATATGAGAACAGAAAGCAGGATGCGGAGACGGTCAGCGACCCGATGCAGGTATCCGGCGAGACCGCGCAGATCCGTCCTGAGATCCTGAAAGGCGGAGAGGTGGCCTATGAGGATGAGGAGGATATCCGTGCCCTGGCGCCCGCGCTTCTGAATCAGGATTATCTGTGGATGAACAGGTATTACGAAACGTATGAAACGGCGCCGGACGGAACCGTGACCAGCCATCTGGCGGAGGACGTCAGCGTGAACGTCCGTATCCGCCGCAGGGGCAGCTATCGGTCGGCGGCCGGCGAGTACAGCGGCGAGTGGACGGACGGGCTTGCCTGCAGCATCGATCTTTCGAAGCTTTCGCCGGAGACGGCCGCGAAGTACGGTCTGCTTCCGTGATCCTTCCGCGGACTGCTTCGCTGGATCCCCCGGGACAGATAAACGCTTTCTGCATTGACATTTTCCTCTAAAAAGGGTAAGATGATAGAAAAAGACGAGGGGGTATACCATCATGGCAATATTGGATGATATCAGCAAGACGTTAGCGGACAAAGGCAAAGAGGCCGCCCAGAAGGCCAAGGACGTTGCCGAGATCGTGCAGCTGAAGGCGCAGGCTACTTCCGAGAAGAGCAAGGTGAAGTCGCTCTACGCTGCGATCGGCCAGCTTTACTACAAGAATCACAGGGATGATACCGACAGCGATTATCAGTCCCTCGTGAATGAGATCACGGAGACGCTTGCGAAGGTCGCGGAGCTTCAGGAGAAGGCGCGCAAGCTGGACGGCAGCGTGATCTGCCCCTCCTGCGGGGCCGTGATCCGGAAAGGCAACAAGTACTGCGGCAAGTGCGGGACAGCGGCTCCGGAACCGGAAGCGGAAGAAGATGTGACCGAGGAAGCTGAGGAGGATATGGCCGAGGCTTTGGAGGATGAGGAGGCCGCGGAAGAGGATACGGCGTCCGTTGTCGAGGAGGCTGTCGAGGCAGCGGCTGAGGTGGCCGAGGAAGCCGCCGACGAAGTGAAGAGCGAAGTTTACGGAGAGTAAACGCGGAGAGCAGCGACAAAATAAGACCCCGGATGCCCGGAGAAATACCGGGAGCCGGGGTCTTGTCATGCCGCCGCGCTGTCTTCCCTGCCGAGAAGGAAGGTGAAAATACCACAGCCCACCGCCAGCACAAGCCCGAGAATGATCTGACCGGCCGTCAGGCTTCCAAGCTGCCCGAACAGTCCGGTGTTGTAGAAGATGGCGAACGGCGACGCGATGATCAGCCCCAGGATCGCGCAGTAGGTAGTGACGCCGTACCGCTCGAAGAGAAAGGTGATCAGTTTGGCGATCAGAAAGATCCCTAACAGGACGCCGATGCCGAAGGGCAGCAGAAGGATCCCGGCGGAGAACATTCCGCCGACGTCGAAATGACGAAGCGCTTCCAGAAACGCCTTGATCGTGTTGATGATGCCGTAGTAATAGCCCAGGATCATCATGACCAGGGAACCGCTGACGCCGGGGATCACCATGGTGGCCGACGCGATGACGCCGACGAAGAACAGGGCGGCTAATGTTCCGGGAGCTGCCGTAAATGTCCGCAGGACTTCGTCGTCCGCGTTCAGCATGGGCAGGAAGACCGCCACGCAGAACAGGATCACGAAGGCAAGGACTCCGGCGATGCCGACCGCCGCGCCGGAGCGCTTCATTTCCTTCCTAAGAGAGAGGAAAAGGGTGGGCAGACCGCCCAGGATCAGCCCGACAAAAGCCATGCAGGTCACAAATGTGTGTCTGCTCAGCAGAAACTCAATGGCGTAGGTGAAGCCCACGATGCCTACGGCGCAGCCGGCGAGCAGGGGCAGCAGGGTCTTTACGCTGGACTTCCAGTCCTTAAGAAGATTGGAAACAGCGGCGATGATCTTATCGTAGATCCCCAGGGAAACGGCCATGGTGCCGCCGCTGACGCCGGGGATGATGTTGGCGATGCCGATGAAAATACCTTTGATGATGTCCATGACAGCTGTCATATATGAGCCTCTTTTCTGAAAAACTGCAGACGCCGCCTATAGCGTCCGCGTACCAGATGATTATAAGTTGACGGGGATACATTTGTCAACCGGGATTTGCGGGCCGGCGCATAAAGCTGCGGATCAGCACATGAAGCTGCGGGTCAGCGCATGAAACTGCGAGTCAGCGAATGAAGCTGCGGGCCGGCCGCATAAAGTCCGAATCCGGTTCATGGAAAGTGCGTTATGATTGGTACCCTTGGACGTTTAGAATAATGTGATTTCCGGATATGCACGTTATACCTGTGAGATAAAGGGGTGATGCCATGGAGAAGAGTGTCTGGTCGGATAAATCATAACTGTGTTTTAAGAAGGGCCGATGGACGTAAGCCCGGCCCTTCGTCCTCTTCTTTTCCGAATTTCCAAAAGTAATCCCTAAATTTTATATATTCATTGATTTCTGTGTCCTGACTGTGATAGACTATGAGAAGAATTTTACGAGGAGGATCTGTCATGAGTCAGAGACAATCATTGGATACGATCTGTATCCAGGGCGGCTGGCAGCCGAAGAACGGCGAGCCCAGGGTGCTGCCCATTTACCAGAGTACGACTTTCAAATATGAGACCAGCGAGCAGATGGGAAGGCTGTTCGATCTGGAGGAGAACGGTTATTTCTATACCAGGCTGGCCAATCCCACCAACGACATCGTAGCGGACAAGATCTGTAAGCTGGAGGGCGGCGTGGCGGCCATGCTCACGTCATCCGGACAGGCGGCCAACATGTTTGCGATCATCAACATCTGTTCCAAAGGCGATCATGTGGTCAGCGCCGCCACGATCTACGGCGGAACCTCAAACCTGCTGACGGTGACGCTGAAGCGCTTCGGCATCGAGTGCACGCTGGTTGATCCGGACGCGTCCGAGGAAGAGCTTGAGAAGGCGTTTCAGCCCAACACGAAGGCAGTCTTCGGCGAGACCATCGCCAACCCGGCCCTTGTTGTGCTGGATATTGAGAAATTCGCCCGCCTGGCCCATAAGCACGGCGTGCCGCTGATCGTGGACAATACCTTCGCCACTCCGATCAACTGCCGGCCTTTTGAGTGGGGCGCGGATATCGTGACCCATTCCACGACCAAATATATGGACGGCCACGCGCTGACCGTGGGCGGCTGTATCGTGGACAGCGGCAATTTCGACTGGGACGCCCATGCGGACAAGTTTCCGGGCCTGACGACGCCGGATGAGTCCTACCACGGCGTGGTCTACACGAAGAAGTTCGGCAAGGCCGGGTATATCACCAAGGCGACGGCCCAGCTGATGCGCGACATGGGGCCGATCCAGGCGCCCCAGAACGCGTTCCTGCTGAACGTGGGTCTGGAGACTCTGCATCTGCGGATGCCCAGACACTGCGAGAACGCCCTGAAGGTCGCGCAGTACTTAAAGAGCCGCGGCGATGTGGCATGGGTGAATTATCCTGGACTTGAGGGTGATAAATACTATGAGCTGGCGCAGAAATATATGCCGAACGGCACCTGCGGAGTCATTTCCTTCGGCCTGAAGGGCGGCAGGAAGGCGGCGGCGGAGTTCATGGACAGGCTGAAGCTGGCGGCTATCGTGACCCATGTGGCGGACGCCAGAACGTCGGTGCTGCATCCGGCCAGCCATACCCACAGGCAGTTAAGCGACGAGCAGCTGGTGGAGGCCGGCGTGGATCCGGCGATGATCCGGCTGAGCGTGGGCATCGAGGGTGTGGAGGATATCATTGCTGACCTTGAGCAGGCGTTGGAAGCGTAAAGAAAATGCTGCGCCCGACGCGCCGGCGTATGGCCTGTGCCTGCGTCCGGCGAAAGCTGGGTGCAGGCATGAAGAGAAATTTGAAGGCAGAAAGAGACAGATATGGACAAAAAGAATTTCAGCAGGCCGCTGGACTTAAAGCAGATACAGATCACCGACGAATTCTGGCAGCGGGAGCAGGAGCTGGTGCGCACGGAGGTGATCCCCTATCAGTGGGAGGCGTTAAATGACCGCGTACCGGGAGCCGCTCCCAGCTACTGCATGCATAATTTCCGGGCTGCGGGGCGGCTGATGCGTGAGAAGAAGACAGCAGGCACGGCCTTTGCGGCGCCGGCTTATTCGTATCGGGGCTTCAACGTGCTGCCGGAAGATCCGGCGAAGCCGGATCCGGACAAATTCTACGGCTTTGTCTTCCAGGATACGGATTTCAGCAAATGGATCGAAGCCGTGGCCTACACCCTGACCTGGCATCCGGATCCGGAGCTGGAGCGGATCGCCGATGAGGCCATCGATGTGGTCTGCGCGGCCCAGTGGGAGAACGGATATCTGGATACCTACTATATCTTAAGCGGGATGGACCGATCCTTTACGAACCTGAAGGACCATCATGAGCTGTATTGCCTGGGGCATCTGACGGAGGGCGCGGCGGCTTACTATCAGGCCACCGGCAAGGATAAGCTTCTGAAGGCGGCCTGCCGGTTTGCTGACTACGCGGCTTCCGTTTTCGGGCCGGAAGAGGGCAAACGCAAAGGATATCCCGGCCATGAGATCGCCGAGATGGCACTTGTGAGGTTATATGAGGTTACAGGTTGTGAGAACTATCTGCAGCTGGCGGAATTTTTCCTGAACCAGCGAGGAACGGAGCCCCATTATTTCATTGAAGAGGAGAAAGAGCGGTGGCTCTATGAGCAGGGAGAGAAGAGCGGCGCGGGCGGGCAGGACGGCGCCCCTGAGTCTGCAGTGGAAGAAGAGCGCGGGGAAAGCGCGCAGAAGGCGGGCAGGAAAGCCGCCCGGGAATTTCCCGCCAGGATCCGCGCTCTGAACGCTGCGAGCTACGCTTACTATCAGGCCCATCAGCCGGTCCGTGAGCAGTCGGAGGCGGTGGGCCACGCGGTGCGGGCCGGATATCTGTATTCCGGCATGGCCGACGTGGCGAGGCTGACAGGGGATGAAGCGATGTACGCAGCCTGCGAGCGCCTGTGGAACAGCATTGTGAAGGAAAAGCTGTATATCACCGGCGGCGTGGGCGGCACCAGCCACGGGGAGGCATTTTCCTACCCCTACGATCTGCCCAACGACGCGGCCTATTCGGAGACCTGCGCGGCTATCGCGCTGGCGTTCTTCGCCCGGCGGATGCTGCAGATCCGGCCGGACGTCCGATATGCGGACGTGATGGAGCAGGCGCTTTACAATACGGTGCTGGCGGGCATGGCGCTGGATGGAAAAAGCTTCTTCTATGTGAATCCGCTGGAGGCAGTGCCGGAGGCCTGCCGTAAGGACAGCCGCCTGGATCATGTGAAGCCGGTGCGCCAGAAATGGTTCGGCTGCGCCTGCTGTCCTCCGAATCTGGCGAGGATCGTCAGTTCTGCAGGCGCTTACGCTTACACGGAAAATGAAGATACGCTGTGGTTCCATCTGTATATGGGCGGCCGGGTGACGAAGACGGTCCGGGTCGGAGAGGAAAATACGGCCGCGTGTGCGGGAACAGCGGGCGGAACGCCGCGCACGGCCCGGCTCACGCTTCAGGTGGAGACCGGGATGCCGTGGAACGGGAACGTGAAGATAACGGTCTGCGAGGCGGACAGGACAGCCGCGTGTACGCTGGCCCTGCGCATCCCCGGCTGGAGCGGAGGCTGGCACGCGGATATCATCTGCGGAGGAAAGAAGCGGGAAGCGGCACGGATCGAGGACGGATATCTGTATGTGACCGGTTCCTGGCAGGAGGGCGATTCCATTTCCCTGGAGTTTGCGATGGATGTTCATATGAAGGTCGCCGACCCGCGGGTTCGAGAGAATCTGGGGCGCGCGGCGTTTGTGCGCGGACCGGTCACCTACTGCGCCGAGGAAGCGGATAACGGGAAGGATCTGCATTTGTACCGGGTGGATCCGGCAGGGATCGGCTATACCGCGGAGGAGAAAAATGCGCCCGATGGGAGCGAGGGCTGCGCGGCTCCAAAATCCGGCAGCGGCATCCGCGTTGAGATGACGGACCGGCTGGGGCACCCGATGGCTGTCCTGAAGGTTCCGGCGAAGAAGCTGGTGCCGGATGGCGGCCCTCTGTATCGCGATTACGCGCCGCCTGCGGAGGAAGACGCGGTCCTTACGCTGATCCCCTACTACGCGTGGGCGAACCGCGGAGAGGGTGAGATGACCGTGTGGCTGCGGGTGTAGCGGATCGCGAATCGAATAGAGTTATGTAAACTCAGAACAAGGCTTGGATCGCGAAGTTATGACAGCGGTTCGTATGGGAACGCCGCGGCCGGAGATCGCGGTGAAAACGGAATACAGTATTTGCAGCAGAAAAGAGGCAGAGCATAAATGACGATCAAAGATATGAAGATCGGGGAGAGCGCCGTCATCGACGTGGTAGGCGGCGAAGGCGCGCTCAGGCAGCATTTCCTGGACATGGGCGTCATCCCCGGCGCTGAGGTGACGGTGGTGAAATTCGCCCCGATGGGCGATCCGGTGGAGCTGCGGATCCACGGTTATGAGCTGACCCTGCGTCTGGACGACGCGGCGCAGATCACGGTAAGCGGCGTCCGGGCGGCAGAGAAGGACGCGGCGGATGCGGCCGGAAAAGCGGCGGATGCGGCCGGAAAAGCGGCCCGGAAGCCGAAGAAGCGTTCCGTGGTCCATCCGTATTTCGGAGAGCCCGGCGTCCATCATGAGAAGCAGACGGAAAATCCTTTGCCGGATGGGCATATTCTGACGTTCGCTCTGGTGGGCAACCAGAACTGCGGCAAGACGACGCTATTTAACCGGCTGACCGGCGCCAACCAGCATGTGGGCAATTTCCCGGGCGTCACGGTGGACCGGAAGGACGGCGCGATCCTGGGCCATCCGAGGACGTCGATCACCGACCTGCCGGGCATCTATTCCATGTCGCCGTACTCCAGCGAGGAGGTGGTGTCCCGGAATTTCGTGCTGAAGGACGAGCCGGATGCGATCATCAATATCGTGGACGCTACCAACATCGAGCGGAATCTGTATCTGACCATGCAGCTTCTGGAAATGAACCGGCCTATGGTGGTGGCGCTGAACATGATGGACGAGCTGACCGGCAACGGCGGCTCCATCGACGTTAACGCCATGGAGGCCCAGTTGGGCGTCCCGGTGGTTCCGATCTCCGCGGCCAAGAATAAAGGGATCGAGGAGCTTGTGACCCACGCCCTTCATATTGCCAAATATCAGGAAAAACCGCAGCGGTATGATTTCTGCTCCAAAGATGATTTCGGCGGGGCGGTGCACCGCTGTCTCCATGCGGTGGTCCATCTGATCGAGGACCACGCGGAGAACGCCGGGATCCCGGTGCGGTTTGCCGCCAGCAAGGCCATCGAAGGCGATCAGCTGATCATCGACCAGCTGGCGCTGGATCAGAATGAGAAAGAGCTTCTGGAGCATATCACGCTTCAGATGGAGGCGGAGCGCGGCCTGGACCGAAGCGCCGCCATCGCGGACATGCGTTTCCGGTTTATCGAGAAGGTCTGCGAGGAATGCGTCAATAAGCCGCACGAGAGCAAGGAGCATGTGCGCAGCGAGAGGCTGGACCGGATCCTGACGGGACGGTACACGGCGATCCCCGTGTTTGTCTGCATCATGGCCGCGGTCTTTTATCTTACCTTCAATGTGATCGGCGCGTGGCTCCAGGGACTTCTGGAGACCGCCATCGCCGCGCTTACGGATATCACGGCGAAAGCCATGGCGGCCGCCGGAGTCAACGAGGTGCTTCAGGATCTGGTACTTTCCGGCATCTTCGAGGGCGTCGGCAGCGTCCTAAGCTTCCTGCCCATCGTAGTCACCATGTTCTTTTTCCTGTCGCTTCTGGAGGACAGCGGGTACATTGCCAGAGTCGCGTTCTTTATGGATAAGCTGCTGCGCAGGATCGGCCTTTCCGGCCGCAGCATCGTACCGATGCTGATCGGCTTCGGCTGTACAGTGCCGGCGGTCATGGCGACCCGCACGCTTCCCAGCGAACGGGACCGCCGCATGACGATCCTGCTGACGCCGTTCATGAGCTGCACCGCCAAACTGCCGATCTACGCGTTCTTCGTCAACGCCTTCTTCCCGGGGAAGGGCGGATTTATCATGACCGGCCTGTATCTGTTCGGGATCGTTGTGGGGATCCTGGACGCGTTCCTCTATAAGAAGGTGCTCTTTAAGGGCGAGGCGGTCCCGTTCGTAATGGAGCTGCCCAACTACCGTCTTCCCAGCGCCAGAAGCACGATGCAGCTGATGTGGGAGAAGGCGAAGGACTTCCTGGAGAAGGCATTTTCCGTGATCCTGGTGGCGACGGTGGTCGTCTGGTTCCTGCAGAGCTTCAACCTTCGGTTCAATCTGGTGGAAGACTCGGCAGACAGCATTATGGCCATGCTGGCCGGCGTCCTGGCGCCGCTCTTTAAGCCGCTGGGTCTGGGCGACTGGCGGATCTGCACATCGCTGATCAGCGGCTTCATGGCAAAGGAGAGCGTGGTCTCCGTGCTGGAGGTGCTCTTCGGCGCCCAGGGCGGGATCACGGCCGTTCTCGGAACGGCGGAGGCCGGCGCGCTTCTGATCTTCAGCCTTCTCTATACGCCCTGCGTGGCCGCCGTCGCGTCTATCAAGAGGGAGCTGGGCGGCAAATGGGCCTTCGGCGTGGTCGTGTGGCAGTGCGTGGTGGCGTGGTGCTGCGCGCTGATATTTAAAGTCGTGTGCGGGGGGATCCTGTAGAATTACTCCGCCTCATAGTAACCGTTCTGTTTCGGAGCGCTGACCATGCGGGGGCTGGCGGGAGATTTATCGTTCAGATGTCTTACGTATGCCGTATCTGAGGATAAAGCATACAGTTTTCCGCCTTCTTCGAGGTGAAGACTGCGGACAGCCGCGAACCGTTCAGGATTGAGCAGGATTACATCCACCAATCCGTAGGAGCGGACGCACTGGATGCCCAGTTCTGTTGCCGCATAGATACGGTCCCCGCTGTCGACGCACATGTCCAGGACACCGGGATTGCAGAAATTTGTCGGTACATGCAGTGATGCGAGCACATATATTCCGTCAAAGGTGCCGTCCGGCGCAAGCGTCGCCGCATAGATGCATCTGCGTTTTCTGTCTCCGATATATAGTCTCCACAGATCGCTGGACAAAGCGAGAGCGGAGATATCTTCAAACTCCTCGGTCAGCAGGATTTCTTCTCCGGTCAGGGTGATCAGGGTGATCCGTTTACCATCGGCCCGGTATTCTCCCTTTTCTGTTCGGATGACCCGATGAGAAGGAAATGTATGCCTGACCGGGCTCCAGAAATCTCCTGGTACAAGGATCTGCTCCGACCGGTGAGACATTCGCTTTACTGTAATTGGTTTGCTGAGAATGCTGACGGACGCGGGGACGTAAAGAAATTAACTTGTAGATGCCTTGATTTTATGGTATTCTATAAAGGGAGGAGTGATATCATATGCAGGATCCGGAGCTGTGCAGGGAACTGCTTCAAAGAATACTGCCGGATCTGGAGATCGACCATGTGGAGTACCCTGAAATGCAGAAAGGGATTCAGGTTGACATTGACGCCAAGAGCGTCAGGCTTGACTTGTATGTCAGGGACGGAAAGGGTACTGTTTACGACATTGAGATGCAGGTCACGGATACGAAGGAACTTCCCAAGAGAACCCGATATTACCAGAGCATGATCGACCTTCAAATGATAGATAAGGGACAGACCTATAAAAAGCTGAAACCCAGCTACATTATCTTTATCTGTACATTTGACATGTTTGGGAAGGGGAAGCATATCTATACCTTTGAGAATTTCTGCAAGGAAGACAAGGACATCTCCCTGGGGGATGAGACATCGAAAATCTTTTTGAACGCGAAGGGGATCCAAAACGATGTGAGCCGTGAACTGAAGGACTTTCTGGACTATGTCGCAGGGAAGGAATCGGAGGATTCTTTTGTAAAGAAACTGAAGGCGGCAGTATCCGAGGCAAAGAAGAACAGGAAATGGAGGAGTGAATATATGACGTTACTGATGCGGGATCAGGAAAATATTGAAAAGGGCATGGAGCAGGGAAAGGTGTACGGGGCGATTTCCGTTTATCGGGAGATGGGGCTTTCCAATGATGAGATTTCAAAGAAGATACGTGAAAAGTTCCATCTGACCAAGGAGAAGGCGGAGAGCTATCTGATGGCTGAAGTGGTGTAATGCTATTGGTTGTTAATTGAATGAGTAGTAATACAACCGTATAACTACGATATATAGTATTTCGGTTTCAGGCAGAAACCTATGTGAATGATTACGATATCAAGCTTTTGCATCAGTTTATATGGATAAAGCGAATATCATAATGGGAACGGGAATTGCCTTAATAGGTAGTTCCCGTATTTCATGCCGAATGTCATGATGTCACATTCTTGTACAAAGTGATGCCATGTGAGGAGCTGCTTTGCAAATGAATTAAGATTGTGTATTTGAAACCAGAACAAATATTCGGGTTTCTGTATACATTTCCTTAGCTATGTGCTATACTTATTTATAAAACAGCATGAAGATTATTCGTATGTGGGCACATGATAAGGGACTTTGCCCTTGAGAATCTTACAAAAGAATGGGTAAGGATATGGAGAAGATGGTAAAATCAGAAATTAATATGAAAGATTTTTTTATTTTGGAGCCAGAGACAGCACGATATCAGGAAATGAAACTGACGATAAAAGAGGATGGAGAAATTCGTTTAAGTACTTCGCTTCAAAGAGAAATCAATAGCAGAGAGATCGAATTGTATTTCCATAAATCAGACTGCGGAGAGGTTTATCTTAAACCAAATGGGAGCAGGCCCCAGAAGTTTACAAAAGCGGGTACTGTGAAAAACAGAAAAATCGTAGAGTATCTGAGAAAGACGAAAGCAGCGTTTCCGGTCATATATTCGGTTAAGCAGTGCGAAGAAGGCCGGATATGGCACGGTGCGATTAAAGACAATGAACCGTAACTGCGGGAAAAGAATCGGCAAAAAAGAATTTTACGTAGTAGAAAGTATTATGAAAAGAACAGAACAAGCATCTGTAAACGCACCATTGAAGTATACATTCCGAAGGCCTGCAGGACAATTAATAAAGCTGTGCCGGAGAAGGTATTAAAGTATTATGAGATATACCCTTATGAGCGATATGGAGAACCGATAATTAAAAAGATATTAAAGAATATGGGAATAAGAGAAAACAAACTTGAATATCAGGAATGTTTTTCAGCGGCAGGAGAAGCTTATACGTACAGTATTTGCCAATGCGCTTTGCGTGGTTATACGCATACGGAGTATTATATTCGTAAGATGATTCGAATTTCTGTTTTGTGCACGCTGGTAATTATAAATGCAGATAGAAGAATGCTTCAGTCTCACGGATTTAAAGAAATAAGGTTGGATGCGTTAGAAAGACATGACAGATGGTAAGATGTTTATAGGGTAGAAACAAAATAGGACTTATAAACGAGCTTCTTGCTATGGGAAATGGGGAGAATGAAACTTATGGATCACTTTAAATTGGTATCTGAATACCAGCCCACCGGCGACCAGCCCCAGGCCATCGAGGCGTTGGTGAAAGGGTTTCAGGAAGGCAACCAATTCCAGACTTTGCTGGGCGTGACGGGCTCCGGAAAGACGTTCACGATGGCGAATGTTATTCAGGCGCTGAACAAGCCGACTTTGGTACTTGCGCACAATAAAACGCTTGCTGCGCAGCTTTACAGCGAGTTTAAGGAGTTCTTCCCTGAGAACGCGGTGGAGTATTTTGTGTCGTACTACGACTACTACCAGCCGGAGGCTTACGTCCCGTCTACCGACACCTACATCGAGAAGGATTCCGACATCAACGACGAGATCGACAAGCTGCGCCACTCGGCGACGGCGGCGCTGTCGGAGCGGAGCGACGTGATCATCGTGGCGTCGGTGTCGTGTATCTACGGCCTGGGCAGTCCCATCGACTACCAGGAGATGGTGATCTCCCTGCGGCCGGGGATGGAGAAGGACCGGGACGACGTGATCCATAAGCTGATCGATATCCAGTATGAGCGGAACGACATGGATTTCCACCGGGGGACGTTTAGGGTGCGGGGCGATGTGCTGGAAGTGTTCCCGGCTTATTCGGACAGTTCGGCTTACCGGATCGAATTCTTCGGCGACGAGGTGGACCGGATCATGGAGATCGACACGCTGACCGGGGAGGCGAAGCTGCAGCTGAATCACATCGCCATTTTCCCGGCGTCCCACTATGTAGTACCGAAGGACAAGATGATGACTGCCACGGAGAATATACTGGCGGAGCTTAAGGAGCGGGTGGCGTATTTTAAGAGCGAGGACAAGCTTCTGGAGGCGCAGCGGATCGCGGAGCGGACGAATTTCGACGTGGAAATGATGCGGGAGACCGGCTTCTGTTCCGGCATCGAGAATTATTCCCGCCATCTGGTGGGGACCGCGCCGGGAGAGCCGCCGTACACGTTGCTGGACTATTTTCCGGACGAGTTTCTGATGATCGTGGACGAGTCCCATATGACGCTGCCGCAGGTGCGGGGGATGTATAACGGCGACCGGTCCCGGAAGCAGACGCTGGTGGACTACGG
>CANQGA010000051.1 GCA_947600145.1 uncultured Lachnospiraceae bacterium
ATTATGTTTTCAAAATATACGAAGAACCAGAGGCGCGTCCTTGTGGTATTTTTCCTGTACCTGTCCGTGCTGATCTATCTGGTGCTGTTTTCCGAGACTTACCGGAGGGGCGGAAGCCTCGGCGACGGTTATGCCTATAATCTGGAACCGTTTAAGGAGATACGGCGGTTTTACGGAAATATCGAGCAGCTGGGATTTCGGGCGGTATTCGTCAATCTGGCAGGGAATATTCTGGCGTTTATTCCGTTTGCCTTTTTTCTCCCGGTGGTCAGCGAGAGGGCCGGGGGACTCTTTCAGACGGTGTTTCTCACGTTCCTTTTAAGTCTGTGTATCGAGTGCGCACAGCTTGTCACGAAGGTGGGAAGCTTTGATGTAGACGACCTGATCCTGAATACGGCAGGGGGGCTGATCGGCTACCTGATGCATTGGATCGGCCAGCGGATGTGGATGAGGAGGAAGTCAGGTGCCGGGACGTAAGAACAGCAGGCCAGGATCTAAGCGCCGCGCGATGTCCGTGGAGGAGCGGGAGGCGCTTAAGGCCCGGCAGGAGCGGAAAGAACGGAATATCAGAGAGCAGAAGGAGGCGGCCGCCAGCAGGGTGTCTTACGTTCACAAACCCATTTCCGGGCGGAGCGTCATCGGAGTGGTTCTGACGGTGATCGCCCTCGTTCTCGGCGGGTATTGCCTCTATCTTGGCTATGACACCTATGGGCAGGTGCCGTTTTCGGCGGGGGGACCGGCGCTGTGCAGCGTGATCTGCGGCCTGGCGGCGTTTATCTACCATATCTGCGCTCTGCGTGAGCGTGATACCAACGGGATCCTGTCCAGGATCGGAATTTTTTTTGCGGCGGCGCTGCTTCTTGCGTGGGCCGCGATTCTTGTGATCGGATTGCAGTGATTGCGGCCGATCGTGAATTTTGACGGGAAATATGGGTTCGTGGATGATCGTGAATTTCAGCGGAAAAGAGGTTTCAGGGATGGATTATCGTGAATTCTGGCAGGAGGAAAATGAATCCGTGCGGGAGCGGTACGAGCTTTCCGTCGAGCGTCTCCGCCTGATCCGGACGGAGGAGACGGTACCGGAGCCGTTCCGGGCGTATTTTAAGGCGGCAGCAGAATTTATGACGTTCGCGGCGGAGATGTATGAGATGAACGACATGGGGGCGTTCCGAAACTGGTCGATCGGTCGCCTTAAGCAGATCAATGAGATGCTGTATCATGACATTCTGCCTGCAAACTATGATACCAGCTACGCAAATCCCTCCTATGCGGCCGCGCAGCTGGGCGAGGACTACGGAAAGCTGCTTTCTTATCTGTTATCCGAGATCCGCGGGCAGATCGTATTTGCCCATGAGTGCCGGCTGACGGAGCTGACCATTTTAAATGAACTGTTCATCGAGATCTACAATATGTTCGAAGAAGAGGAACTTCCCGCGCCGGAGCGGATCCGGGAGACGATCTACTGGTTTATCAGCGATTACACGGATCTGACGGCGGAGTATCGGCTTCGGGAACAGGTGGATCCGGAACTGCCGTTTGCGAAGGATATCGTGACGGGGGCGGATCTGTCGGACCTTCGGTATCTCTATTTTTATGGGGAATATGTGTCGGAGGAGGAGCTTAAGATCGCGCGGTTCATGAATTCGCTGCCGCAGGAGACCGTCGACTGCATGGCGGACACCTACACGGAAGGTTACCGGAAAGGCTTTACCGTCATGAACGTGGATCTGTCGAAGAAGAAAAGCGTGGCGGTGGTCTATGAACTGGGCTATGAGCGGATGGTGAAGAAGGCCATCGAAAATTTCACGGCCATGGGGCTGGATGTGATCATCTATCGCGGCGGCGTCTGGTCCATGGACCGGCTGGGCGGCCGCAGGGCCGGCTATCACGGTACATCCCCCAACCGGCAGTATGATTACGACCATCGTTTCGACAGCGCGGTCTATTACCGGAAGGCGTATACAGACCGAAAGCAGGCGGTGCTTGGCGCGGTCTATGAGACGTATAAAAAGCAGTGCGCGGATTACGCGGGACCGGCGGTCATCGAGACCTTCGGCGAAGCCGGTTTTGAGCCGGTGAACAGGCCGGAGGCGTGGGCGCTTACGGAGAAACAGGAGAAGCTGAAGGTTGCGGCGGCGGGCGCGGCGGCCCTGCTGCGGGAGAAGTATATCCCCAGCGATGAGACCAGCTTTACGATCATCGCGTTCCCGAAGCCGTCCATCGGCCCGGATTTCGAGGAGATATTCGCGGAGACCATCCGCATCAATACGCTGGATTATGAACTGTACAGGAAGATCCAGCAGAATATCGTTGACCGTCTGGATCAGGCGGAGCACGTGATCGTCACCGGCGTCGGGGACAACCATACTCATATGAAGGTGATGCTGCATCAGCTTTCCGACCCGACGGCACAGACGAATTTCGAGAACTGCGTGGCGGACGTGAATATCCCGTTGGGAGAGGTATTTACTTCTCCGGTGCTTACCGGAACCGAGGGCGTGCTGGAAGTCGGCAGCGTCTATATCGGCGAGTTCCAGTTTAAGAACCTGCATATGGAATTTAAAGACGGGAAGATCACGGATTACAGCTGCTCGAATTTTGACGACCCGGCGGAGAACAAAAAACTCATAAAGCAGATGATCCTGCAGAACCACGACACGCTTCCCATCGGGGAGTTTGCCGTCGGCACCAACACCGCGGCATACGCCATGGCCCGGCAGTTCGGCATCATCGACCGGCTGCCGATCCTGATCGTGGAGAAGATGGGACCGCATTTCGCGGTGGGCGACACCTGCTACAGCCGCGCGGAGGATTCTCCCATGTATAATCCCGACGGCAAAGAAGTGATCGCAAGGGAGAACGAGTGCTCGGCTCTGCGGCATGCGGAGCCTGAGAAGGCGTATTTCAACTGCCACACGGACATCACGATCCCTTACCCGGAGATCGGCGAGATCTATGGCGTGACGGCGGCAGGAGAGAAGCTGCCCATCATCGCCGGCGGTCGGTTCGTCGTGCCGGGGACGGAGATTTTGAATGAGGCGCTGGGGGTGGTTCTTACGGATGGAAAAAAATGAACGCGGCATGGTGCGGGAAGACCTGCCGGAAGCGTCGAACCTCCCGCATTTTATCCGGGACGCGATGGTCATGATCCCGGAACTTAGCGGGCTGTCTATGACGGTCTGCGGGCCAAAAGCCCATGACGCGGCAGCAGAATTCGAGAGACGCTTCTGCTTTATGCCGACGCAGCAGCCGCTTTATACCGCGGCGGGTCTTCTGGATCTTTTCGCAAAGAAAGGACCGGACAGGATCTATCTGGCAAGCGACGCCCTGCAAACCCGCTGTGTGTGCATTCTGATCGAGCCAACCTGGATCGTTCTTGGTCCTTACGTGACCACAGCATGGAAGGATGGAGAGGCACGCAGACGTCTGTCCGCCGTGGGGGCGAAGGAGAATGCGTTCCTTCCGTTTAAGAACTATTATTGTTCACTGCCCGTCGTTGGAGACGAGCGCGCAGTGAGCGCGGCGACGATGCTTCTGGTTCATACCGTCGGCAATCCGCCCCGGGAGATCGAACATCTGGACACCGAAATCCGGCGTCTGGAGAATATGAAGCCGGAGATTTCCGAAACGTATGAGGAATTATCTGTGGTTGAACGCCGCTATCAGCTGGAAGATCAGCTGATGGACGCGGTACGGCAGGGGCGTACCGCTCAGGCGCTCCGGGTCTACTCGGATCTATGCCGCTGGTCGAAGGGACTTAAATTTATGTCGGACAGTTTAGGGGATCAGATCGCCGGGGCCAGTATGATCCGTACGCTGATCCGTCACGCCGCCCTTCAGGCCGGACTTGTGCCTGTTCTGGTGGACGCCCTGAGTCAGGAGTATGCCCAGAAAATGCACGCGGTAACAGACAGCGGCCGCCTGACAGAACTGATCAGACAATACATAGCCGCGTTCTGCGCTGCCGTCAGGGAGAATCACAGGAAAGGACAATCCCCTCAGGTACGGCGGGCGATCCAGTATATGGAGGTTCATCTGAGCGATCCGGTGACGGTGGACGAATTGTGCGCCGCGGCTGGCGTTTCCCGTCAGCGGTTCGTCCGTCTGTTCAAGGAGGAGACTGGATTTACGATCAAGCATTATATCGCCAGAGCCCGCTGCGAGCAGGCGGCGGAGCTTCTCGCGGACAGCCGCCTCCGGATACGGGATATCGCCGGTTATGTGGGCTATGAGGATACAAATTACTTTGCCCGTGTATTCGGGTCTGTGATGCACATGTCTCCGCAGGAGTACCGGGAGAAAAATCAGTTCAGATAAATATGCGTTTATCCACTCAGCCACCTGTTTGTGCTAACAGGCGGCTGTTTTTTGTGGTATAATCCATAAAGAGTAACTCTGTGACAAAGTTCTCATTATTCAAATCGGAGAAGGAGGAGCAACATGGCAAACGACATTTTTGGCAATCCGGAACTGACCCGTCAGAAGACGGCGGCGGAGAGCGGGCCGTATGTCCTGCCGCCGGAGGATCAGGCATGGCTGGATGAGGTGTATGAAAAGCTGACCGTCAAGATGAAGGCGGAAGCGGAGCGGGTAGGAACCATGATCCCCTATACCACCAGAGACGGCAAGTATCATGATCTGGACGTGCAGGGCGGTCTTGGCTTCTGGACAAACGGCTTCTGGCCCGGGATGCTGTGGCAGATGTACAGCGCCACCGGCGATGAGGTGTACCGCAGCGCCGCCGAGGGCGTAGAGGAGCGGCTGAAAGAGCTGCTGGTTACCTATGACAGTCTCGATCACGATATCGGATTTCTGTTTCTCCCGTCGTCGGTAGCCAATTACCGGAAAACAGGCAATCCCGAGTCCCGCAGAACCGGCCTTCACGCCGCCAATATCCTGGCCGGACGGTTTAATCCGGCGGGAAATTACATCCGGGCGTGGAACAACGGCCTTTGGGCGGGGCATGAGGTCAGCGGTTGGATGATCATCGACTGTATGATGAACATTCCGATCCTTTACTGGGCGGCGAAGGAACTTGGCGATCCGCGCTATGAGCATATCGCTGTCGCTCACGCGAAAACGGCGCAGAAATACATTGTGCGCCCCGACGGAAGCTGCAACCACATTCTTATTTTCGATTCCAAAACCGGTGAATTCCTGGATAATCCCGGCGGGCAGGGCTACGGCAGCGGTTCCTCCTGGACCCGGGGACAGTCCTGGGCCGTGTATGGATTTACCCTCAGCTACATACACACCGGGGAGGAGAGCTTTTTGAATACCGCGAAGCTCTGCGCTCAGTACTGCATTTCGAACCTGGCTGTCAACGACTGGCTGCCGCTTGTGGACTACCGCGCCCCTGAGGAGCCTGTCAAATACGATTCCACGGCCGGCATGATCACCGCCGCCGGGCTTTTAACGCTGGCCGACCAGGTGGGAGAATACGAAAAGGGACTTTACACGAAGGCAGCCATCCGGATCCTCAGGGCCTGTGATGCGAAGTTCTGTAACTGGGATCCCGCGCAGGATTCCATCGTGGACGGCGGAACCTTCTTCTATCATGATCCCACCGGCACAAATACCGAGGTGCCCATCATCTACGGCGACTATTACTTTATCGAAGCGATCATGAAGCTGAAGGGAAAGGAACTGTTTATCTGGTAAAGCGTAACGCTTAAAAGATGTGAAAGAAAACAAATTCGATGAGGAGTGGATTATGGAGTATATTGCGATCAAACTATACGGGCAGAGGGCAGGGATTCTGCTCTCCGCCTGCGCGCCCGGGCGGGTGAGCGCCGTCTATAACAGCGAGTACCAGCCTGGGGATCTGATCACCATAGAGGTGATGGAGCCGGGCGTCTATTGCTTTGTCCAGTTTGAAGACACGATGCCGGAGACATTCGTCTACGTTGCCCAGCGGCGAATCGTATTTCCCGTGCCGTTTGGAGAAAAGACGGCTCCGATACCGTACAGTCCAAAAAGCTTTTCAGGCAGCTGCCACATCGTCCGCGCCCGGCTGGCCTCACCGAAGGAGATCGCCGTCAGGCGTAATCTGGCTTTCAATCCCTATGATCATGAATTCTACGGTCAGGGTCCCATGGGGAATGGAAAGGACACAGGCTTTTATCCGCACGCTACCTCTAATGTTAAGGCAGTAAGCCCGGGATTTGCGCCGCGAACGGCGATTGACGGCATTTTCGAGAACAACGCCCATATGCTCTGGCCTTATCAGGCGTGGAGCAATAATCAGGATCTGTCCGCAGAGCTTACCGTGGATTTCGGCCGTCCGGTGACAGTAGACGAACTGCGCCTGACGCTTCGCGCGGATTTCCCGCATGACAGTTGGTGGACGGATGCCGAAGCGTTCTTTTCTGACGGAAGTTCAGAGCATCTGAAGCTCGAGAAGAGCGGTGCGGTGCAGGCATTTCCGATCCGGCCGCGTACGGTTACAAGCGTGACGCTGCGCAGCCTGAAGAAGCACGAGGACACCGCGCTCTATACGGCGCTGACTCAGATCGAAGCGTGGGGAAGGGAAGCGGCGGACGCGGGCCC
Organism: uncultured Lachnospiraceae bacterium; assembly: GCA_947600145.1. Classification (GTDB taxonomy): domain Bacteria; phylum Bacillota; class Clostridia; order Lachnospirales; family Lachnospiraceae; genus UBA3402. Next base: position 6,550 of record CANQGA010000051.1, read on the forward strand.
AGTGACAGAAGCAGAATGCGCGGGAACCAGGGCAGAGAAAGCGGACGCAGGCACCTGAATTGAAGAGAATAGTAACAGAATCCGTATGGCGTTGCATTATACACGATTGACAATCGTTTGCATGATGTCTATAATGAAAAATATATTGGTGTAAAGCGGACAGATGCAGAAGTAACGCATTCCAGGTCAACTGCTTTTCAGAAGATATTCTAAACTATCTGCCAAGGGGGCGACGAATCGATGAGAAAAAGTTTAATCATTATCCCGGTTATCCTGTGTATTGTTTTGAGCTTACTGTCAGGATGTGGATCGCAGACACAAAGCGCGCAAAAACCGACGGAGGCAGAACCCGAAACAGACCAGGATGTCGCCTTTCAAAGCACACAAAAGCCGACAGAGGCAGAACCTGAAATAAACCGAGATCTTGCCTTTCAGGAGGAACTGGCCAGGGAGCTTATCGGCCTTGGGGCCTTACAGGTAATCCCGAACCTTGAATCCGGCTTGAACAAGGTTCCCACCAAAGCGGAGGGACTGGCTGTAATTGTCCAACTGATGGGCAGGAGGAGCGAAGCGATTTCCGGGACATGGAGCCATCCCTTCAAAGATGCGCCTGAGTGGGCCGACAGCTACATAGGATATGCCTATGAAAATGGTCTTATTGAGGAAAGCAGCATCAATTTTGCACAGAATGATCAGGGGCTTTGCTGGTTTCTGACCACCCTGCTCAAAGCGCTGGGGTATTCTCCGTCCGATTTCAAAGCGGAGGATCCGTATGGGCCGGCGAAAGACCTGGGTCTGCTCAACGAGGGGATTGATGAAGCTGAGCTGTGCCGTGCTGATCTTCTGACAATATTTGCCTCCGCACTGGAAATCGTGCCAAAGGGGTCTGATAAGACCATCGCAGCGGCACTTATGGATAACGGGATCTTTACAAACGCTCAATATGCTGAAGCGGAACTGACACACGCGTTGGCGCTTGGACTGATTTCCGACGATGTTCTTCTTAGTTGGGACAACCCCATAACATTTTCCGGCTTCGCAGAAATGCTTTCCGCTGTGATTCAGCATACAAAGGCGGACGTGTTGGCAAATTGGGAGGACGTGGCTTCCAATGCGTTTAAGGAAACTTCGGCTATGGAAAGGGACGACGGCATTCTTGCTCTTTACGAGGCTGCCTGCGTTCTTGGCATTGGTCGTATCGGGACAGCGTATTGGAATCAAATCAACTGCTATTATAATAACGAGGGCATCACTCAGGAATACAGCCCCAGGGAGGATATTTTCCCCAACTGCAGGCAAATCGGACAGATGGAACTCAATCTGGGTGAGAAGCCCGACTTGGATTATTATACCTGCGCATCGTTCTATCAGATGGGGAATTCCTCATCTTTGTGTCTTAAACCGTTTTTTAATCAGTGTGTCGACGGGATTTCGTACAATGACAGCTTAACCTCCGGGGAAGCTGTCAGAGCGGTATACCGGTTGTATCTGGCTTATCTCGAAAGACAGGAAGGCAGTTTTAATAACTCACTGTATGCAACAGACTGGAACGACAGTCTTTTAGCTGAAGCCGGACATACTCTGGAGGAAATCATCAGCAGCTCCACGGAGTTTAAGAAGAGTGACGAGCTCATTCTTGGTGAAACGTACACAGGGAACGAATATTATGTTTCCAACGGTGGCAATGACGCCAACGACGGAAAAAGCCCTTCCACCGCCTGGGCCTCCCTGGACAGAGTGAGGGACGCCGATCTTCAGTACGGAGATATTGTGTATTTTGAACGCGGCGGGACGTGGTACGGAGAATTGATCATGCGCGGTGGCGTCACCTATACCGCCTATGGCAATGGGCCAAAGCCCGTTATATCTGGTTCTGTCCCTGATGCAGCGGAGAGCGCAAGCTGGACACTTTACGGAATGAGCGTAGATGGAGGAAAGATCTGGCTGTACAAGGATGCCACACCTGACTGTGGGCTCATTTTACTGAACGGCACGACCGTCGCACGAAAAGCATATCCTGCGTGGGACGGGCATCAATACATCATCGATGGAGAGGAATTTACACTTGAAGATGGTCTGTTTGCCGATCTGATGTATTTTACAAAACTCGATTTGGATGGGCGTGACCTGCCGCTGATGATTGAAGGAAGCGGGATGACCGGAGAACTCTATTTCAGATGCGATGCAGGCAATCCGGCAGAGGTGTTCGACACCATCGAACTGGCACTCTCCCCCAAGGCGGCACAACCCGGACAGGACGGCTGGAACGCCATCGATAATATCAATTTTCGATGCTACTCCATCAGCGGGATGGATTGCTGCAACCAGAACCATATTGTTTATCAGAACTGCGAAACCGCCTGGTGCGGCGGAGCGGTCAAGGAGTACGATCCGAGGCCCTTTGGACCCGCTACCGTTGTTTCCGGCGGAGGCGCCCTGATGTTCGCCTGCGATGTAGTATACCGCCATAATTATATCCACGACTGCGAGAGCAAGGGCCTCGCTGTTGTCAGCAGTGGCAACCCGGCTACGCTCAATCGCGTGGGCATTCTTGCTGAAGGAAACGTGGTCGAGCGGTGCGGTTCGGCGGTTTATTTCTGGACAGGCGGATTTCAGCTGGATGCCGGATTTCGGTTTGAGGACGTGACCATTCGCGACAACTATTTTATCAACTCGGCTTATGGATGGTGCGCTCACAGTGATATGTGGGTCAATGGAGGAATTGGTGCTGTTGGACTTGGCCGCGAGGCTGTGACCGTTGCGGAGCTCTGGTCTACAGGCGATGTCCGGTTGGAGAACAATCTCTTTTACCGCGCGGCTGGCTGCCTTGTCCGTTTTGAAGGAAATGATTTTTCGGCGGGTTCAAATCTGCCCATCATGTCAGGCAACACATATGTGCTGGATAAGGGTGACCTTATGTTATCCAAACGCGACAATGTATCAGAGTATCCGTTTGGGCAAATCGGGGCGTTGGTATCCAATGACAGCGCGTTGATGGAAAAGTATCTGCGCGAAGGAATTGAGGACAAAACCGGCACTGTTATTGTCAAGTAGTTGGATATACCCCACTTTTAAACATTAAAATAGAGCCGGCTGAGAAATGCTTCTCAGCCGGCCTTTGGGGTCGAGAGGGAGTGGCAGGGTTCCCGGATGATGGAGCAATCGTAGAAGACGGAAGGACAGAGGTTATTCCCTATGCCGCCTCTGGAGCGGTGATTGGTCATTTCCGCGCTGCAGTGTCTGCGCAGAACACAAGTCCGTTCAGTGGATTTTTTGTTTTATATTCCGCAATCTCCCGGTTCACCCGCTCCCTGAGCCGCAGGAGGAATTCGGCGTCTCGGGGATAAGCTGTAAATGTGAGCGGTTCGTCCAGTCCGTCTTCCATGAGAGAGAGCACATGCTCACGGCTGGTCAGCCGCTCTAAGAGGCGCAGCGCCCGCAGGTCGCAGAGGGCCTCGTAGAAGACCGCCATATGGAGGGATTCCAGCGGCTCGCCGTCCGGGCCGGGATAGACTAAGAAGGAATCGCCGGACGGGAACGCACCGTCCGCGTCCGTGACGGCAAACGGGTCGATATGCCGTCTGGAGAGTTGGGAGTTATAGAAATTAAAACCCCACTGCAGGAAGCCGGACACCTGGTACTGATAAAGCTGCAGGCCGATGATCCGGTTCCGGGCGGAGGGCATGCCGAAGAAGCGGTTGGAGACCCGGTAATTCTGCGCGCAGCAGTAGTAGACCCACAGATCGGCGGGCCGCCGGCCTGCGAGGAACGGTTCCAGCGCGCTGGTGGCGATGATGGGCGTCTCGCAGATACCGTCGGTAAAATATCGGTAGTGGCTCATGGCGTCCATGATCGGGAACCCGGCCAGAAGACCGGACACCTGCGCTTTTGCTGCCTGATACTGAGGAAGGTTCGACTCATCCGGTTCGTCGGAGATATGGAAGACCGTCCGGCCCCCGATCCCAAGCCGCTTAAGTTCACTGGTCAGGGCGGGCAGGAAGGCGTTCAGAAACTGCCGGTAGTCTTCGCCGAGGGCGTCATTGTCCCAGCCGAAACGTTTCTTCAGGATGCCGTCTTCCGTGACCATGATCTTCGGACAGTGGGCCGCGCCCCACTGGGTGTAGAGATGGGCCATCTCAAAATATTCAATGCCGCAGTCCAGGCACATGGAAACCCAGCGCTCCAGTCTGGAGAAATCGAACGAATAGACGCCGTCTTTGAATTCGATGCCGACTAACTGGATCGTAGTCCGCTCGCCGCCGATATCGGTATCCAGAGGGGGTGTGAAAATGGGCGTGAGGATCATATTGAGACCCCGCCGCACGCCCAGACAGATCTGGCGGCGCATGTATTCCCAGTGGGTCTCGGAGAAGACCGGGATCTTATAATAATCCGCGATGCAGTCGCCGTGGAACCACTCGGTGACGATCAGCTGCTGTTTGGGCAGCACCGCGTCGATGACTTCTATCTGCGTTTTGAGAATGACAATTTTGTTGTTTTTATCAATCTCGTGAGTTTTTGCCTCTTCTGACAATTCAAAGGAAGAGTCAGAAATATTCAAAAGTCCTGCACTTACCGAATCCTGATCTGAAATATCCTTAGAATATGCCTTATCTTCGTCGATATTAATAGTTATCGTGATCGGGAATGTACCCGTAGGTGTATTCTTGGTTGTCTCGATCCCGATCCAGAAAGCCGTCCACATGCCGCCCGGAAGAGAGCATTTTCCATCTTCAAGCGGAGTCAGAAGATCCGGGTACAGCCCCGGCTTGTCTGAGATGAAATTCCCGTCCCGCGTATCGTTCACCGGGAGGGTCGACGGCATCAGATCCACGCGCCGCAGGGAGATCTGCGCGGCGACGGGAGATGCTGCCGATATCTTTACAGGGATGGAGTCATCCGCGCGGGCGCTGCCATCCTGACACAGGACAGAAGAGGACGCCATTTCAGCCGATCCCGGTATGCTTACAGGCCGCAGGGCCGCCTGAAAAGAGAACGTATCATTTTTCAGCATCGTAAAAGGCGTTGTGCAGGCGGCAGGCGTCTGCTCCGGGAAGACTTTCTCCAAACTTGACGTGATGACGGACTGAATGACCATAATTTCCTCCATGATTCACGGGCCGCTCTGTTCGCACGGCAATACAGGGAGCGTGCCGCCGGAACTCTTTCTGAGTGGAAACACAAAATCTGCGCGGAAACACAAAAAACTCCGGAAACTTTCCCGGAGTTTCATGATCCTTATTCGATTAGGCTCTCTCGACTAATCCGGAACGCAGGCAGGAAGTACATACGTACATCTTCTTGGTTCCTCCGTTGACCTTCACTCGGACGGACTTCACATTGGCTCTCCACATCTTATTGGATCTTCTATGTGAATGGCTTACCGCGTTTCCAAAGTGTACGGCTCTCTCACAGATTGCACATTTTGCCATGATCGCACCTCCTTATAACCGACTAGAGCCCAGATATGGCTCCACAACATATTGTATCTTACCAGATAGTGAGAGAATTTGCAAGCGGAATTTTCATTGAAATTGAAAAACTTTGCGAAAGACCGCCGAAATTGCGCTCCCCGCTATTTTTGTGAATAACTGTCAATAGACACGTCGGCGATAATATGCTATACTTACTTCGTATGCAGTTCCATAATCTGGCATCTTGGAAACGCGGCAGCGTGTAAGAGAAAGGAAACATGGAGATACTTCCATAAGAACGATAATCGGTAAGGGAGGTTTCGGAATGAAGGGACGAATCAACAACAAGCTGGGCGAGATCCAGATCAATCCCGAAGTCATTGCCAAGTATGCCGGTCTGACGGCGGTGGAATGTTTCGGCATCGTAGGTATGGCAGCCATCAGCATGAAGGACGGCCTGGTGAAACTCTTGAAGCGCGACAGCCTGACGCATGGGATCACGATAAGCATCGACGACAATCACATTACGCTGGATTTTCACGTGATCGTGTCCTACGGCGTCAGTATCTCCGCGGTTGCGGACAATCTGATCGAGAACGTCAAATATAAAGTGGAAGAACTGACCGGCATGGAAGTAGATAAGATCAATATCTATGTCGAAGGCGTCAGAGTGATCGATTAAGGAGGATGCAGCCCGTGGTTATGAATACAATGGACGCAAAGACCCTGCAGAGAGCGTTTCTCGCGGGGGCGAAGGAGTTAGAGTCTAAGAAAGAATGGATCAACGAATTAAATGTCTTCCCGGTTCCGGACGGAGATACCGGCACGAACATGACGATGACGATCATGTCGGCGGCCCGCGAGGTGGCGGCCATGGAAGAGCCTACTATGGAGACGCTCGCGAAAGCGATCTCCTCCGGTTCTTTGCGGGGAGCCAGGGGCAATTCCGGAGTGATCCTGTCCCAGCTGTTCCGCGGCTTTACGAAGGAGATCAAGACTCTGGATGTGATCACCACGACGACGCTTGCCGGCGCCTTTGTCCGCGCCAAGGAGACGGCTTATAAGGCCGTCATGAAGCCGAAGGAAGGCACGATCCTGACCGTGGCTCGCGGAATGGCGGACAAGGCGGTGGAGATGGCGGCGAAGACGGATGATATCATCGAATTTACGGAAGCTGTCATTGAAGAGGGAGACCGGTTCTTAAGCCAGACGCCGGAACTTTTGCCGATCTTAAAGCAGGCAGGGGTAGTGGATTCCGGCGGCCAGGGCCTGATGCAGGTCATGAAGGGCGCGCTTGACGGACTTTTGGGCAGAGGGATCGAATTCAGCGACGAGACCGCGCGTCCGGCTGGCGCTGATGCGGGACAGAGCGGTTCCGATCCGTCCCATCCGGCCGGCGGCGCAGGGCAGGCCGGGACGGCGGCAGGCGGACAGACGTCCGCGGCAGCCGGCGGAGTCCATGTGGATACGGCTAATCTGGAAACGGCGAATATCAAATTCGGCTACTGCACCGAGTTTATCGTGAATCTGGAGAAGGAATACGATGACGATAAGGAAGCGGAATTCAAGGCGTATCTGGAAAGCCTGGGGGATTCCATTGTCCTGGTCTCCGACGATGAAGTGGTAAAGGTCCATGTCCATACCAACGATCCTGGTCTTGCGATCCAGAAGGCGCTGACCTACGGATCCCTGTCGAAGATCAAGATCGACAACATGCGGGAAGAACATCATGAGCGGCTGATCAAGGACGCGGAGAGAATAGCGGCGCAGCAGAAGGCGGAAGCGGCGGCGCAGGCGGAGAGCATTGCCGCGGCCCCGGCTCCCGCGGCGGAGATGCCCCATAAGGATTACGGATTTATCGCCGTATCCGTAGGGGACGGGTTCGCGGAGATTTTTGAAGGCATCGGCGCAGATTATCTGATCGAGGGTGGTCAGACCATGAACCCCAGCACCGAGGATATGCTTAACGCCATCGACCGGGTGAACGCCGATACCATTTACATCCTGCCCAATAACGGCAATATTATTCTGGCTGCCCAGCAGGCGGCCCAGCTTGTGAAGGATAAGAAGATCATTGTGATCCCGTCCCGGACTGTGCCCCAGGGCATTTCCGCGATCATCAACTTCGCGCCGGATCTGCCGTCGGAGGAGAATGAAGCGAATATGATCGAAGAGATGAAGCGTGTCAAGACGGCGGAGATCACATATGCGGTCCGCCACACGGTCATCGAAGATAAGGAGATCGAGGAAGGCGATATCATGGGTCTCGGAGACCATCATATCCTTTCTGTCGGGAAATCGGTGGAATCCACGGCGCTGGAAGCGCTGCGCAATATGCTGGATGAGGAGTCGGAGCTGGTCAGTATCTACTATGGTCAGGATATTACCGAGGACGAGGCCGGCGCGTTTGTCGAGAAGGCCCAGGAGATCTGTCCGGAATGCGAAGTGGAGCTGAATTACGGCGGGCAGCCGATCTACTATTATGTGATATCCGTGGAATAAACGGCCTGCGGACAGGGCGAAGAGCATGGATACGAACCGGAAGATCCTCTGCGGATCTTCCGGTTTTTCAACGGTATCTCTCATGATCTGAGGTCTGGAGAATCAAATGAAAATCGGGGGGAAAAGTATGAAACAGGAATATCTGAAGAAATATTTTGGCTACGACCGGTTCCGGGAAGGCCAGGAGACGCTGATCGACGGGATCCTTTCGGGACGTGACGCTTTGGGGATCATGCCGACCGGGGCCGGCAAATCCATCTGTTATCAGATCCCGGCGCTGATGCTGGATGGTATCACACTGGTGGTCTCGCCGCTGATCTCACTGATGAAGGATCAGGTGGAAGCGCTGAATCAGGCGGGGATCCACGCCGCGTTTCTCAACAGTTCCCTGACGCCGGCCCAGTATCGGAAAGCGCTGTCATTGGCCGGGCAGGGTCGGTATCCGATTATCTATGTCGCTCCGGAACGTCTTCTGAACGATGAATTCCTTTCTTTCGCCCGCAGCGTGCGGATCGCGATGGTGGCGGTGGACGAGGCTCACTGCGTGTCCCAGTGGGGGCAGGATTTCCGCCCCAGTTATCTGCGTATTCCTGAATTTATCGGCCGCCTTCCTTCGCGTCCGGTGGTCAGCGCGTTCACGGCGACGGCGACTGCCCAGGTGCGCGACGACATCATCGATCTGCTGAAGCTTCGGGATCCGCTGGTGCTTGCCACGGGCTTTGACCGGAAGAATCTGTATTTTGGCGTGGAGACGCCGAAAGACCGGTACGCGGCGGTAAAGGCGTATCTGAAGAAGCATCCGGGGGAGAGCGGCATCATTTACTGCCTGACCCGGAAGGCGGTCGAGGATGTGTGCGGCCGTCTGATCCGCGACGGGTTCGCGGCGACGAGATATCACGCGGGTCTGGATGATGAGGAGAGACGGAAAAATCAGGACGATTTTATTTGCGACCGTTCCCCGGTCATGGTAGCCACCAACGCTTTCGGCATGGGGATCGACAAATCCAATGTGCGCTTCGTGCTCCACTACGGGATGCCGAAAAATATCGAATCCTATTATCAGGAGGCCGGCCGCGCCGGAAGAGACGGAGAGGCGGCGGAATGTATCCTGTATTACAGCGGTCAGGATGTGATCACGAACCAGCTGTTCATTGAAAACAACCGTGATAATCAGGAGCTGGACGACTTCCTGCGCGCGCTGGTGCAGGAGAGAGACCGCGAGCGGCTGAAAAAGATGACGTTTTACTGCTTTACCAATGAATGCCTGCGGGACTATATTCTCCGGTATTTCGGGGAGTACGGCGGCAATTACTGCGGAAACTGCTCAAACTGTCTGACGCAGTTTGAGACCGTGGACGTGACGGAGATCGCCGAAAAGCTCCTGGGGTGCGTGAGGACCGGCGGACAGCGCTATGGGACGACGGTCGTGATCGATACGGTTCATGGGGCGTCTACGGCTAAGATCCGTCAGTACCGGATGGATCAGAATCCGTTTTACGGCAGTCTCGGCAAGGTACCGGTCTACCGGCTGCGGCAGGTGCTTCAGTTCCTGCAGATGCAGGAATATCTGACGGTGACGGCGGATGAGTACGCTGTTGTGAAGCTGACGGCGCGTTCAAGGGAGATCCTGGACGGAACGCAGACAGTTACGATGAAATGGGCGAAGGAGCAGGTTCGGAAGCCGGCGGTTGCGGGAGGCGGGCTGTATGGTGAAAATGGCGCGGCGGATATCGAAAACGGTGCCGCGGACAGCGGCGGGAAGAGCGGAAGGAAAAAGCGCCGTGGGAAGTCGGCTATAGTACCGGGCAGTGCGGCGGTCAGCAGAAACGGCGTGGCCGATGGCGCGCAGCCGCTGTTTGAGAAACTGCGGGCTCTGCGTATGGAGATTGCGAAGGAAGAGAAAGTGCCGCCGTATATTGTTTTCTCAGATAAGACGCTGACCCATATGTGCATCGTGAAACCAAAGACGAAAGAAGAGATGCTTACGGTGTCCGGAGTCGGGGAATATAAGTTTGGGAAATACGGGGAGCGGTTTCTGGCGAAGATCCGCGAGAATCGGTGAATAAATCGAAGAGGAACGGACAAGCAATGGGATTTTTACATGAAATACCTGCTTGACATATACACGCAAGTCGGGTATCATCATATCAGCATTCGCATCAACGATCAGTATCGTATCTGTTTTACTGTAGATGGGAATGAGTTTTTCAATGTTGAAATCGTTGATTACCATTAGCATGACTGAGCATACTATAGTTTATGAAGGAAGGAGGATTTCTATGTCCGGAGAGATTCCCACACCGAAGATGAGCGAGATACTCCTGGAAGAATTTATGGAACCGATGGGACTGTCGGCCTATAAGCTTGCCCAGGAAATTCATGTTCCTGTTTCCAGAATTCAGGATATATTACATGACCGAAGAAAGATCACCGCGGATACTTCGTTGAGACTTGCCAGATTTTTTGGCGTGTCCGAGCGGTTCTTTTTAGATATTCAGAATGATATTGATCTCAGAGAACTGAAACTGCGCATGGCAAAAGAAATAGAAGAGATCCATCCGTTTCAGACAGCGGTGATTTAGAATGCGAATATCAGAGAAGCACCCTGCGGGCGGCGAAGAGTTGTCTGCAGGGTGTTTTTGCGGACCTGTTTTTGAGGTTCAGATTGCAAATTGGGCCGTTCAGAGACGATGCGGAATCCAAATTTCTCGTACAGATTCCGGGCGCGTCTTGCTTTTCCATTCTGCGTAACGTATAATGATAAAAGCTTCTGGTGATGGAAAAGGGAGATGTAAATGGGAACGGGAATCATCGTATGCGGCATGAACGGCAGCGGCAAGAGCACGCTTGGCAGAGCGCTTTCCGAGCGTCTGGGGTTTCATTTTATTGATATCGAGGATCTGTATTTTCCGAAAAATGATCCGTCCTATCTGTACGCGTCTCCGCGTACGCGGGAAGAGGTGGAGCAGCTGCTCTGGGAGGAGATTCAGGAACATGAGGATTTCATCCTGGCGTCGGTAAAGGGCGACTACGGAGAGAGGCTCTATCCGTATTTTACGCACGCTGTGCTGATCGAAGTCCCGAAGGATATCCGGATGCGGCGGGTCAGGGAGCGGTCGTTTAAAAAGTTTGGCGCGAGGATGCTGCCCGGCGGGGATCTGTACGAGGAGGAAGAAGAGTTTTTTGAACTCGTAGAGTCGCGGCCGGAAGATATGGCGGAGAAATGGGCGGCTCAGCTGAAATGTCCTATCCTGCGGGTCGACGGGACGAAGACGGTCGAAGAAATCCTGAAGAAATGCATGATTTCGCTCTGAAAAACATTGAAGAAATGCACAAAACAGGGTATAATAATCTTGAAGAAATGCATTTGTGCCGATTTTTAAGGAGCGGAGGCGGAATATGTATTTTAAGAGGAAAGCATATGATCAGTTGTTGAACTGGAAGAAGACTTACGCAGACCGATATGCGGTTCTGCTTGAAGGCGCGAGACGGGTCGGTAAGTCAACCATCGCGGAGCGATTTGCGGCGAATGAGTATAAATCTTACATTCTGATTGATTTTTCAAAAGCGTCGGATGAAGAAATGGCGTGCTTTGACGATATCCATGACCTGGATATGTTTTTTCTGAGACTGCAGGCAGTTCGCGGCGTTAATCTGTACGAGCATGAATCGGTGATCATTTTTGATGAGGTGCAGTTATTTCCGAAAGCCAGGCAGGCTATTAAGCATTTAGTAAAGGATGGAAGGTATCATTATATCGAGACCGGTTCCCTGATCTCGATCCGGAAGAATGTAAAAGATATTTTGATTCCGTCTGAGGAAATGAAAATTCCGATCTACCCGATGGATTATGAGGAGTTTTGCGCGGCAGCAGGCAGTCCCTATGAGATGCTGAAAAAACTCTATGAGAAGAAAAAGAGTATAGGCCAGCAGGTGAACCGGAAGCTCATGCGGGATATAAGGATTTATATGGCGGTGGGCGGGATGCCGCAGGCAGTCGAGGCCTATGTGAACGGCGAGAATTTTTCTATGATCGATCAGGTGAAGCGACAGATCATCAAGTTGTACGAAGATGATTTCAAACGTTTGGATCCGTCGGGAAAGTTGTCTGCTATTTATCATTCTATACCCGCTCAGTTGTCAAAGGATATGAAGAGATATTGCTTATCTTCTGCGGTCGGACAGAGAAAAACATCCAAAAGCGAAAGGCTGATCTATGACCTGATCGATTCAAAAACTGTATTGCCCGCGTATAACGTAACGGACCCAAGAGTAAGCCTCTCGCTTACAAAGGATCTGGACAGCTACAAAATGTATATCGCGGACACAGGATTATTTATCACACTGATGTTTATTGACAGACCGATAACGGAAAATGAGATATATGCTAAATTGTTGTCAGACAAGCTTCCTGCAAATCTGGGATATTTATATGAGAATCTTGCTGCTCAGATGATTGCCGCATCCGGAAGGGAACTGTATTATCATACATGGAAAAAGGAGAAAAGCACCCATTATTATGAGATTGATTTTCTGATATCCCATGGTGCTAAAATGACGGCGGTTGAGATAAAGTCATCGGGAATCGGCAAACATGAATCTCTGTCGGAATTTAAAAAGAAATATTCCGGGAATGTCAGGGATTGCGTGATCATTTCTCAAAAGGATATTGGCAAAGACGAAGACATACAGTATTTGCCGGTTTATCTGACTCCTTTTTTATGCTGACAATAGGCGGTGTACGGCATCGGGTATTTGTGGAGCGCGAAGGAACGCTGAGGCTGATCGGGTGTTTAAAGGAGACGGATATGATCGGGATCTGTGGAGGAAAATGCGGGACAAAGATGAAGCAGAAAATACTGATTATTGAAGATGATGATACAATACAGACACAGCTGAAAACCCTATTGTCGGGTAACGGATATGAGGTTGACGCTGTAACCGACTTTTCAGGAGTAATTGAACAGTTCAAAGCATTTGCGCCCCATCTTGTTTTGCTGGATATAAAACTTCCGGGAAACAGCGGCTTTGAAATCTGTTCGCAAATCCGCAGTTTCTCCGATATTCCCATTGTGTTTGTAACAAGCAGCGATACAGATATGGATGAACTATACAGTATCATGCTGGGAGGAGACGCTTTTATCACAAAGCCGTATAACACAGCGATATTGCTTGCGAAAATCGCTTCCCTGCTGCGGCGGGCGTATGCGTCCGGGCGATCCGAACTGCTCACATGGAACGGCGCGGATTTGCATTTGGAAAGCAGTTTGATAGAATACAACGGCCGGAAAGCAGAGCTGACGAAAAACGAACTGAAAATTCTTTACTA
>CANQGA010000052.1 GCA_947600145.1 uncultured Lachnospiraceae bacterium
AAGCCAAAGGAGGTGCTGGGGATGTTTTCGGAGGCATTGCTGCAGTTGGATCGGAATGATGCGAAATACTATGCGGAGACGCTGCGGAAGAAAGCGGCTGCGCTGGAGGCGGAGCTGGAGGCGAACAGGGCGGAGCTGCAATCACGGGAGGAAGAGCTGCAGTCCCGGGATATTGCGATGAAGTTAAAGGATGATAAGATCGCCGAACTGCAGAAGAGAATTGAGCGGTTGGAAGGAAGACCGTAACAGATCAGGCGTGGATCCCCCCTCGGAGACGGTGGGGGATCTTTAAGGCGTCGATATAGAGGGCTGTGAGACCAGACCCTTATTTTATTGCTTGAATATGTAGGAGGAATCCCGCGTTATGCGGTTTTCTGGTGTCTTGGTTTGGCCGTGCTGTGAACTTATTATAATCGGCGCGGGGGATATTCTGCCTGAATGTTTGCTTTTTCTGAAACTGATATATAGGCCGTACGCGGTTCCGTGAATATTGACTTCTTCCTCCACAATTGTTACAATAAAATCAGATGTTTATCAAAATGGGTTGGGGAATGCAGTGCCGGCAGCAGGATGAAATGCGATGCATATGAGGCGGACTGTCGGAGGAGGGAGACTTCATGGACGCCGTGAAACGGATGATTCCGATTGGAACGGATAATTTCAGAAAACTGAGAGAAAACGATTACTATTATGTTGATAAAACAGGGTTGATCGGTGAATTGCTTAAAGACAGGGCAGAAGTGAGCCTTTTTACGCGCCCGCGCCGTTTTGGAAAGACGCTGAACATGAGTATGCTGCAGTGCTTTTTCGAGATTGGCGGAGCTTCGGCGATCTTTGACGGTCTTGCCGTCTCACGTGAGAAGGAGCTCTGTGGGAAATACATGGGGAAGTATCCGGTGATATCGCTGTCCCTTAAGGATGCTGTGGGCGGGCAGGGAGATAGCGGGTATGCTTTGGCGCGGGATATGCTGTGCGGCATCATAGGCGATGAGGCGCTGCGGTTTCATTTTCTGCTGGACAGTGAACGTCTGAAGAAGGAAGAAAAGGAACTGTACCGAAATCTGATCCGCGTGAACAGTGTCCCCGGGGCGAAATATGCAATGACGGATGCATTGCTTACCGGCAGCATTCAGACGCTCTCCAGCTTGCTGGAGAAACATTACGGGCAGAAAGTGATCATCCTGATCGATGAGTATGATGTGCCATTGCAAAGGGCTTATTACGGCGGATATTATGAGCGGATGGCGGCTCTGATCCGCGGCCTGTTCAGTCAGGGACTGAAAACGAATGTCAGCATGGAATTTGCTGTGCTGACCGGGTGTCTGCGTGTCTCAAAAGAGAGTATTTTTACGGGGATGAACAACCTGAAAGTGTTCACCGTTGCGGATGTGAAGTACGATGAGTATTTCGGCTTTACAGATGAGGAAGTTCGGGCGCTGTTGGATTACTACGATCTTGGGGATGCCTATGGCCGCATCCGGCAGTGGTATGATGGCTACCGTTTTGGGCAGACTGACATGTACTGCCCATGGGATGTGATCAATTACTGTTTTGATATGCGGGCGGATGAGGAACTGCAGCCGCAGAATTACTGGGCTCATTCCAGCGGGAATGATGCAGTGACGGAATTCGTGCGGAGGCTGGACACCGGCTCTGCCAGGCAGGAGCTTCAGAAGCTTGCGGAGGGCGGGACGGTGCGGAAGGAAATCCGACAGGAACTGACATACCGTGATATGTACAGTACAATTGAGAACCTTTGGAGCCTGCTTTATATGACCGGCTATCTGACGTCCCGGTCGAAGCCCAATGGGCGGATATATGAACTGGCGCTTCCGAATGAGGAGATCCGGGATATCTTCATGGATCAGATCATGGAGCTTTTCAGGGAGAAAGCAGGCCGGGATGGAGAATCCTTAAGGGAGTTGTGTTCAGCTTTGGCGGCCGGAGATGCCGGACGCGTTGAAAAATCCTTCGGCGGATATCTTCGGAAGCTTATCAGCGTCAGGGACGCGGCGGGCAGACAGGGGAGCAAGGAGAATTTCTACCATGGACTCCTGCTGGGAATCCTGTCCTATAAGGCAGACTGGATCGTATACAGCAATTACGAGACAGGCGATGGGTATGGAGATATCCTGATAGAGGCGGAGGATGCGAGTCTGGGTATTGTGATTGAAGTGAAATACGTGCAGGAGGGCAGTCTGGATCGGGGAACGAGCGAAGCGCTTAAGCAGATCGAGGATAGGCATTATGTGGAAAAGCTGTATAATGACGGCATGGAAAAAGTGCTGAAATACGGCGTAGCCTGCCAGAAGAAACAGTGCAGGGTTGCGCTTGCGGAATGAATATAAGAGGACGGGAAAGATACGGATAAAAACGGAAAAGTATGGATGGACGGTCGCCGGCTGTCTCCTGTGGGGGACGCTGGCGCATTTTTATATTCTGACGAATATTCTGAAGAACATGGACAACGCGGCGATTCTGCCGGTCGGGTTTGGGACCGGACTGTCGTCGTGGTGAAATTTTCGGATTAGGCCGGGCGAATAAAAGACCGGGAGAATGCGGTCGGGAATGCGCGGGAGAAGGTGGGAGAGAACTTGGAAAATAAATATGCGGCGGGAAAAGATGCGGCGGCCCATGATACGGCCCATGATACGGCCCGCGATGCGGCAGACAGATGCGGAGAAAATGAGATCGTGGTCAGTATCGTCATGCCGGCCCGCAATGCGGCGGGGACGATAAGGCAGGCGATGGAGTCTGTATTTGCGCAGACCTACCGGAAATGGGAGCTGATCATCGTTGATGACGGCTCTGCGGACGGCACGGCGGAGACGGCGGCCAGACTCGGAGAGCGGCGGCAGAGCGGCGGACCGGAGCAGGCCGGGGAGCAGTGGCCGGACAGCGGGGCGGAGCAGGCCGAAGAGAGACAGCAGAGCGGCGGGCCGGACCGGATCCGGATCCTGAGAAATGAGAGGAACCGGGGCGCCGCCGAGGCGCGCAACCGCGGGGTGCGGGCTGCGCGGGGGAGCTGGATCGCGTTTCTTGACAGCGACGATCTGTGGCATCCGGAGAAGCTGCGCATGCAGATGGAGCTGGCGCGCAGGCGCCCGGACGCCGATATCATTTATACCGGGATCGCCTTTATGGATGCCTCCGGCAGAAGGCTGTCCTGGCGGCAGAGAGTGCCGGAAACGGTGAACTGCGGTCGGCTGCTCAGGCAGAATGTGATCGCGTGTTCTTCCGTGCTGCTGAAGCGCGGGACGGCACTGAGGTATCCGATGGTGCAGGACGGAGCCTTCGGGGAAATGCATGAGGATTACCCGGTCTGGCTGCAGATCCTCCGGGACGGCGGCCGCGCGTACGGGATCGACGAACCGCTTCTGGTTTACCGGCTGACGGTCGGTTCCCGGTCGCGGGATAAGCGGAAGGCCGCGGTCATGACATACCGGGTGTACCGTCATGTAGGGCTGGGCCGGCTTCGGGCCGGCTATTTTTTTTGCTGGTATGTGTGGAAAAATCTGTGGAAATACGGAAGGCTCCGGCGGGGCTAGGCCGGCCGGACGGCGCCGGTCGGCCTGCCGGAAGATTCCGGCAGGGCTGTCAGAAAAAACAAATGTATTGATTTCACCGTTGATTCAGGGTATAATACTTTCGTGTCTGATTGAACATTGAGGGAGAGACTAAAGAAGAATGAGGATGAAAAACAGCCTGTTGTTCCGGCTTGCCGAAGCCCTGAACGTGCTGTTGATTACGGCACCATTTGTTTACTGCTGGTATGCTTACTATGCGGAACGGCTGTACTCGCCGTTTTTTCGCCGCGGCAACTGGGCCGTGATCGCCCTGTTCGCGCTGATATATGTTACGTACATAAAGGTTTACGACGCTTACGCGGTGTCTACCAGCCGCATCGCCGAGCTGGTTTACAGCCAGGCCCTGTCAGTCCTGTTTACAGACGCGATCCTTTATGTGATCACGTACCTGCTGATGAAGGGGATCCCCAATCCGGTTCCGCTCCTTACGGCGCTCCTGGTGCAGGTGGCGCTGGCCGTGGTGTGGTGCGTGGCGGCCCACAGGGCGTATTTCGCCATATTTCCGCCGATCCGCTGCGCGGTCATTTATGACCGGCGGCCGGAGCTGGAGCATCTGATCGAACGCTACCGGATGGAGAAGAAGTTCAATATCGTGCTGACCCAGGATATTGACGCATGCCTCGCGGATATCGGGATGCTGGACGGAATGGAAGCGGTATTCTTAGGCGGGATCCACAGCCATGAGCGGAACATCCTGCTGAAATACTGCATGGAGAAAGAGATCGACGTCTACGTGATCCCGCGGATCGGCGATACGATCATGAGCGGCGCGAAGCAGACCCATATGTTCCATCTGCCGATCCTTCATGTGAGCTGGTTCCACCAGACGGCGGAGTATCAGGTCGTGAAGCGGCTGATGGATATCGTCGTGTCCGCGGCGGCGCTGGTGGTTACGTCGCCGGTGATGCTCCTTACCGCGGTGATGATCCGTCTCGAGGACGGGGGGACCGTATTTTACCGTCAGACCCGCCTGACCAGGGGCGGAAGGCAGTTTGAGCTCCTTAAGTTCCGCTCGATGCGGATGGACGCGGAGAAGGACGGGAAGGCACGTCTGAGCGGCGGGGAAGGGGACGACCGGATCACGCGGGTGGGACGGTTTATCCGCCGCCACCGGATCGATGAACTGCCGCAGTTTCTGAACATTCTCCGCGGTGAGATGACTCTGGTGGGACCGCGGCCGGAACGGCCGGAGATCGCGGCCCGTTATACGGAAGAGATCCCGGAATTCGCGCTGCGCCTTAAGGCGAAGGCAGGCCTGACCGGCTACGCCCAGGTGTACGGCAAATATAACACGGAGCCCTATGACAAGCTGCAGATGGATCTGATGTATCTGGCCCATCCGGGGATCGTTGAGGATATGCGTATCCTGTTCCTCACGGTGAGAGTCCTGTTCCAGAAGGAGAGCACGGAAGGCGTCTCGCCGGAGCGGGAGGAGGCCAAAGGGATCGGCGTTGTCCGGGGAAGCCGGGCCACGCGGAATTGAACCGGCCGGACCGGACGGCGTGGGAAGGAGAATGGGAGCTATGCGGATCTGGCTTTACAGGCTGATCCAATGGACCTGGGGACTGCCCCAGACCTTGGCCGGACTTGTGATATTCCTCTGCTGCCGGCGTTCCCGCCATGTTTCGTTCCACGGGGCGGTCCACACCAGGTGGCCGCACCGGAACGGCATTTCCCTGGGGATGTTCATTTTCACGTCGGACCGCGGCGATGACTGGGACGGGGCGATGGTCTGGCACGAGTACGGCCACACGTTTCAGTCCCTGATGCTGGGGCCGCTCTATCTGTTGGTCGTCGGACTGCCGTCTGCGGTGTGGTGCGGCTGTTTTGGGGGATACCGCAGGAGGAAATGTCTTCCGTATTCCGCGTTTTTCACGGAGCGGTGGGCGGACGCGCTGGGAGAGGGCAGGAGGAGCCGGTATGAAGACCATTTCACAGGACATAAAGTCCGGGGAATTTAAGAAGATCTATCTGCTCTTCGGCGAGGAGGCGTTCTTAAAGAGGAGCTATAAGAATCAGCTGAAGGCCGCCCTGGTCGGCGACGACGCGATGAATTACCATTATTTCGAGGGCAGGGGCCTGGATCTCGGCGAGATCATCAGCCTGGCGGACACGATGCCGTTCTTCGGGGAGCGCAGGCTGATCCAGATCGAGGAGAGCGGCCTGTTCAAAGGAAGCGGCGCCGACGAGCTTGTGGAATATCTGCCCCGGATGCCGGATACCACCTGCATGATGTTCGTGGAATCGGAGGTCGATAAGCGGAGCCGTCTCTATAAGGCCGTGAAAGCGGCCGGGTACGCGGCGGAGATGGTCAGGCAGGATGAGCGGCAGCTGTCCGCGTGGGCCGGCGGGATCCTGGCGAAGGCCGGCCGGAAGATCACGCAGCGGACCATGGATCTGTTTCTCAGCAGGACCGGCGACGATATGGAGAATATCCGGATGGAGCTGGAGAAGCTGATCAGCTACACGGAGGGCCGTCAGGTGGTCACGGACCGGGATGTGGAGGAGATCTGTACGGAACAGGTGACCGGAAGGATTTTCGATATGGTCGCGGCCATCGCGGGCCGCAGGACGAGGCAGGCCATGGATCTGTATGAAGACCTGCTGACGCTGAGGGAACCGCCTATGCGGATCCTGTTCCTGATCGCCCGGCAGTTTAACCAGATCCTGCAGGTGAAGGAACTGATGGCAGGCGGTATGGGGCGGGAGGGGATCGCCTCCCAGCTGAAGCTTCAGCCGTTTGTCGTGGGAAAGATCATGCCGCAGGCCAGAAGCTTTACGCGGGAGCAGATCCTGTCTTACGTGGATCTGTGCGTGGACGCGGAGGAAGCGGTGAAGACCGGCAGGCTGGGAGAACGCCTGGCCGTGGAACTGCTGATCGCGAAAAATTATTAAAGAATATGATTAAAAAATAAGACCTGTCCGCCGCGGTATGGACAGGTCTTTTGCGTTCTTGCGTTCTTGTGATGCGTCAGGCGATGGTATTGACAGCCTTGCTGACGCGGGACACCTTCCTGGAAGCGGTGTTCTGATGATAAACACCCTTGGAAGCAGCCTTCTCGATCTCAGAGATCGCGTTTGTAAGCGCGGCCTGCGCGGCGGCCTTATCGCCGGCGGCGACAGCAGCGTCAACCTTCTTCACAGCAGTCTTTACTCTGGAACGGATCGCCTTGTTGCGGGCGGCCTTGGTCTCATTCACTAAGATTCTTTTCTTCGCGGATTTAATGTTAGCCAATCTGTTACACCT
This sequence comes from uncultured Lachnospiraceae bacterium, assembly GCA_947600145.1. Classification (GTDB taxonomy): domain Bacteria; phylum Bacillota; class Clostridia; order Lachnospirales; family Lachnospiraceae; genus UBA3402. Next base: position 6,835 of record CANQGA010000052.1, read on the forward strand.
CCGATATGCTGGTCTGGTTTATAAACTGTGTTTGCATCAAAGCCTGGACACGGACAGTTCAATGTAAACATACGCTAGTATTTTATAGGATTTGCCGGGGATTGTCAATACATATTTCTGATGAATTTTGCGAAAAATGCAGAAGAGAAGCCGTTTCGCGGGCACGTACGGCAGCAGGCGGCCGCGGCGGAAGCACGCGCGGCAGGCGGGCATCAGAAGGAGGCAGAAGAGTATGTTTGAGGTTCGGACAGATCTGGCGGTGGAGGAGAAGGAGAGCTTTCAGGGAAACGGAGGCGAGGTGGCGGGCGTGTCGCTCAGGGAATGGCGGAAGGCGTCCAATTCCATCAAGATGACCGAGGTGGTGATCCGGGATGAGAGCGGGGCGAAGGCAATGGGAAAGCCCTGCGGGACTTATCTGACCATGGAGGCGGGACAGCTGGCGGAGGAAGACGAGGGCTACCACCGGGAGGTCTCGCGGGAACTGGCGGCGCAGCTGCGGCGGATGATCCGGGGACTTCGGAAGCGTCATGTGATCCCGGCGGCGGATCCTCTTCATGTGCTGGCGGTGGGACTTGGCAATCCGTCGGTGACGCCGGACGCGCTGGGGCCGGGCGTGCTTCGGAACCTGCGGGTAAACCGGAATCAATGGGCGGTTCAGGGGCTGCCGGCGCAGGAGACGGAGCCGGTGGTCTTAAGCGGAATCGTTCCGGGGGTGATGGCCCAGACCGGGATGGAGACGGCGGAGATCGTGGGAGGGATCCTTTACGAGACGGCGCCGGATCTGATCATCGCGATCGACGCCCTGGCGGCCAGAAGCATCCGGCGGCTGGGGACCACGATCCAGCTGACCGATACCGGGATCCAGCCCGGCTCCGGCGTGGGGAACCACCGTCACAGTCTGACGATCGAGAGCCTGGGGATCCCGGTGCTGGCTATCGGCGTGCCTACGGTGGTCGGGGCGGCCGCTATCGTTCACGACACCATTTCCGCGATGATCGGCACGCTTTGGAGCCGTATGGAGACCAAGGGAATGGGCGATTACGTGGAGGGGCTGTCCCCGGACGACCAGTACCAGCTGATCAGCGAGCTTTTGGAGCCGGAATTCGGCCAGCTCTATGTGACGCCGCCGGATATCGACCAGACGGTCAGGCGCCTGGGCTATACGATCTCCGAGGGGATCCATATGACATTTTATGAAAATCCGCAAGATGACGACGAATACGGCATATGAATGGGAGAGAACGAGCGGGCGGAAGGGAGACCGTGGGGGAATGCCGTGCGGGCAGAAGCGGGAGACTATGGGAAATGCCGTGAAGGAAGCGGCAGAGGACCGTGGAAAATGCCGGGCAGACAGTGGCAGGACGCTATGGGAAACGGGCGGATTTGAGACGGAGATATCGTGTGGACGCGGTCCTGCGGGCCGCCATGCTGGCGGTGAGCATGGTCCTTCTGGCGGCGTGGTTTGGTAAGGCGCTGGCGATGAAGGACAGCCTGCTGGGCGCGGTGTCGGAGAGGGAAGACCGAAAGGCGGCGGAGCGGCAGGATGGACAAGTGGAGGATGCTCTCAGGCAGCGTCTGGCCGGGGAGCTGATGAAACTTCTGCAATGGAGCCTGCCCGCCGGACGTCCGGGCGGAGAGCGGGATGCGGGTTTTGCCGGGGATGCGGGAGACGGGATGAGCGCGGGATCGGCCGGAGATGCGGGAAACGGGATGAGCGCGGGATCGGCCGGAGATGCGGGCTGGAAAAAGTCCGCGGGAGAAAAGCTGGCCGGGGCGGCGGTGCGTCTGTTAACTTCCGAAAGCCCGCTTCTGTCGTTCCTGTCATGTGAGACGGGCTCTCCCGCCGAGATTGCGACTGTCGATCCGGATCCGTCTTACGCGGGTTATCTGAGCCGGCAGCAGAGGATGGGGGAAGCCTGGTATCTGATGATGTACGGCGATGAGAACAGTCTGACCGGGCAGCCGGACGGCCCGGGAAATGGTTCCGGCGGGCAGGGAGAGGCGGCCGGCCCGGGTGCGGCGTCTGGTTCAGGAGAGACGCTCGGGACGGCGGGAAACGGCCCGGGGGCGTTCGCGGCGGATGGAAACGGTTCGGGATCCGGGACTGACCGGGGCGGGGGACCGGGGCAGCTGGCGCAGCAGGAACCGGCGCTGCGCCGGATGACCGGGCTGACGCCTGCCTACCACCGGCGGGACGGACTGTCCATTACGGGGACGGCCTATGTGCTGGAACAGCTGCTGGACTATGATTTTCTGATGCAGAATTTCTATAGCGTCCACGCCTCCACCACCGCCGGAAGGGACGAGATGAACGCGGAGACGCTGCTGGCGAAGGATCTGTCGATCAGCAGGGACGGCAGCCGCCCGCAGATTCTTATCTATCATACCCATTCCCAGGAGGAGTTCAGCGATTACAGCCCGGAGAATCCGGAAGCGACGGTGGTGGGGATCGGGAACTATCTGACAGAGCTTCTGGAGAAAAAGGGATATAATGTGATCCACGATACCACCGCCTATGATATCCAGAGCGGGGAGCTGGACCGCAATCACGCCTACAACTACGCTCTGGACGGTATTACCGCCATCCTGCAGAGATATCCGTCGATCGAAGTGGTGCTGGATGTGCACCGGGACGGCGTGCGGGACGGCGTCCGCCTGGTGACGGAGGTCAGCGGGAAACCTACGGCCCAGATCATGTTCTTCAACGGCATGAGCCAGACGCCGGACGGTCCCATCGAATATCTGCCGAATCCCTGCAAAGAGGATAATCTGGCGTTCAGCCTGCAGATGCAGCTGGACGCGGCGGCGTATTATCCGGGATTTACGCGGAAGATCTATTTAAAGGGCCTGCGCTACAATCTCCACGTCCGGCCCCGGTCGGCGCTGATCGAGGTGGGCGCCCAGACCAATACCTATGAGGAGGCTTTAAACGCCATGGAGCCGCTTGCGGAGCTTCTGGATATGGAGCTTGGGGGATAAAAAAAGCGTCTTTGCGGCGCCCTGTCCGGCCGGTTCAGGCCGGCAGGACGCCGCGAAGACGCGGGTGTACGGTTACTGCGGGAAGATCATGAGGCTCCAACTGTCTTCTTCCGGATAATATACGATCTCGAGATAGCTGTCATCTCCGCAGTATAAGTATCCGGTGTTTGAAGCAAGACTGTCTATCCTGGCGGCATTTTCGGGGAGCCCATAGACATCGCTCACACCCAAAAGGAACCAAAATACTTTAGAGAATTGCGAGAGCACAGGGTTCGCGGCGGTCTCAGGATCCGCGGCGCTTGCCGAAGCTGCTCTTGAGATAGAGGCAAAAGGCGCAAAGGTGGGAGAATTCTGTCCGGCATGAAGATTGTGAAGGTCTGTGATAGCATCGGGGGTTCCGACTGCGTTGTTTTCATAAATGGCAACGATATCGTTTGCGTATGTGACCAGCATAATTGAGCCGTAAAGTTCTTCCGCAACCACCCCGTATCTGGCGGCGTTGGCGGCCCGGTCGGAGTGAAGCATATCGTACACGGCGTCGGTAAAGCCGTAGGCGAGGTAAGTTGCCTTTGTCGTGGAGTTGGTTGTCTGCGCTGCGGAGGAACTGCTTCCATGCAGGACGCCGGGAGCGCTGGCCGCCTGCGTCTGTACCACGCCGTTCTCAGTCCACGCGCCGTCGGCGTTTACCGCGCAGTTGTCGGGCGTGACCGTGTTGGCCAGCATATAACCTTCCGCGTTGAAATAATAGCATTCTGCGATGCCGTCGCTGTTGCCGTCGATCCACGCCCAGCAGTTTGCCGGCCAGGTGCCGTCGTCATTCTGCCACCACCATCCGATGGTGTTGAGCTGCCATTGGCCGGCGGCTGCCGTCATGCCCATAGAGAGTGTGAATATGGCTGCCGCAGCTGCCAGAACAAGTTTTTTCTTCATGATAACCTCTCTTTCCGAGGGTTCCCCGCATATTGATCTGTTCGGAATATAAACTTCCGGAGGATACACTGCCACAGGGTTTATTTCCTTAAATGAATATTAACATACAGATACAGAATTTGCAATCGAAATCACTCTTCGCGGCGCTTGGCCCTTCACAAACCCGCGAAACCGATGTATAATGCATGGAGAAACCAAAGATCCGACAGAATGAAAGGGATTTTTATATGCCAACTATAGATCAGAGCAGGATTCGCAATTTCAGCATTATCGCCCATATCGACCACGGCAAGTCCACGCTGGCCGACCGGATCATCGAGATGACCGGGCTTCTGACCAGCCGGGAGATGCAGGCCCAGGTCCTTGACAATATGGATCTGGAGCGGGAGCGCGGCATCACGATCAAGGCTCAGGCGGTCCGGACCGTGTATAAGGCGAAAGACGGCGAGGAGTACATTTTCAATCTGATCGACACGCCGGGACATGTGGACTTTAACTATGAAGTGTCCAGAAGCCTTGCGGCCTGCGACGGCGCCGTGCTGGTGGTGGACGCCGCCCAGGGCATCGAGGCCCAGACGCTGGCCAACGTCTACCTGGCCCTGGACCATAACCTGGAGGTGTTCCCGGTCATCAATAAGATCGACCTTCCCAGCGCCGAACCGGACCGGGTGGCGGCCGAGATCGAGGACGTGATCGGGCTTGAAGCCCACGACGCGCCGCGGATCTCCGCCAAGACGGGACTGAATGTGGAGGATGTGCTGGAGGCCATCGTGGAGAAGATCCCGGCGCCGAAGGGCGATCCGGACGCGCCGCTTAAGTGTCTGATCTTTGACTCCATTTATGACTCCTACAAGGGCGTCATCGTCTTCTGCCGCGTCATGGACGGTACGGTGCGGAAGGGCACCGTGATCCGCATGATGGCCACCGGCGCCGAGGAGGAAGTGGTGGAGGTCGGTTATTTCGGGGCGGGGCAGTTCATCCCCTGTGAGGAATTGAGCGCCGGAATGGTAGGCTATATCACGGCCAGCATCAAGAATGTGAAAGATACGGAGGTCGGCGACACGATCACCGACAAGAACCGGCCCTGCGCGGAACCGCTGCCGGGCTATAAGAAGGTCACGTCCATGGTCTACTGCGGCCTCTATCCGGCGGACGGAGCCCGCTACGGCGACCTGCGGGACGCGCTGGAGAAGCTGCAGCTGAACGACGCGTCGCTGTTCTACGAGCCGGAGACGTCGGTGGCGCTGGGCTTCGGCTTCCGCTGCGGATTCCTGGGACTTCTCCATCTGGAGATCATCGAGGAGCGTCTGGAGCGGGAGTACAACCTGGATCTGGTGACCACCGCGCCCAGCGTGATCTACCGGATCTATAAGAAGAACGGGGAAATGATCGAGCTGACGAATCCGTCCAATATGCCGGATCCGACGGAGATCGATTATATGGAGGAACCGGTCGCCAGCGCGGAGATCATGGTGACCACCGAGTATGTGGGAGCCATCATGACGCTGTGCCAGGAGCGCCGGGGAAATTATCTCGGAATGGAGTACATGGAGGCGACCAGGGCGATCCTGCGGTACGACCTGCCTTTGAACGAGATCATTTACGATTTCTTCGACGCGTTAAAATCCCGGTCGAGAGGCTACGCGTCGCTGGATTACGAGGTGAAGGGCTACCAGCGGTCGGATCTGGTGAAGCTGGACATCCTGGTGAACCATGAATATATCGACGCGCTGTCGTTTATCGTGCACGCGGAGTCGGCTTACGAGAGAGGCCGGAAGATGTGCGAGAAGCTGAAGGACGAGATCCCCAGGCATCTGTTCGAGATCCCGATCCAGGCGGCCATCGGAAGCAAGATCATCGCCCGCGAGACCGTGAAGGCCATGCGCAAGGATGTGCTTGCCAAGTGCTACGGCGGAGATATCACGCGGAAGAAGAAGCTTCTGGAGAAGCAGAAGGAAGGCAAGAAGCGGATGCGGCAGATCGGCAATGTGGAGATCCCGCAGAAAGCGTTTATGAGCGTGCTGAAGCTGGACGAGGAGTGACAAAGCCGGGCGCGGCAGCGGACCGGCGCGAAGAACGAGACAGGAGTGATCAGAATGAGAAGACCGCTGGAGCTGTATATCCATATCCCTTTCTGCGTCCGCAAATGCCTCTACTGCGATTTCCTGTCCCAGCCGGCCAGCGAGATGGTCCAGCACGGTTATGTGGAGCAGCTTCTGGCGGAGATCGAGCGGGAGAGCGGCTATTATCAGGGCTACGGCGTGGTCAGCGTCTTTCTGGGCGGAGGCACGCCGTCGATCCTCGCGGCGGAGGACATCCGGGCGATCCTTAATAAGGTCCGGGAATGCTTCTGTCTGGAGCCGGATGCCGAGATTACCATTGAGGCCAATCCCGGAACGGTCAATCTGGATAAGCTGAAGGCCCTGGCAGACTGCGGCGTCAACCGGATCAGTCTGGGGCTCCAGTCGGCGGATGACAGGGAGCTGAAGGCGCTGGGCCGTATCCATACCTTTGAGGATTTTCTGAGAACTTACCAGAGGGTGCGCCTGGCCGGTTTTGCCAATGTGAATGTGGATCTGATGTCGGCGCTTCCGGGGCAGACCCTTTCTTCCTGGAAGAATACGCTGCGGCGGGTGCTGATGCTCAAGCCGGAGCATATCTCCGCCTACAGCCTTATGATCGAAGAGGGGACCCCGTTTTATCAGACGTATCACGGCCATCCGGAGCTTCTGCCGTCGGAGGATGAAGAGAGGGAAATGTATTACGCGGCGCGCCAGATCCTTAGGGAACACGGCCTTGAGCGGTACGAGATCTCAAATTATGCCCTGCCGGGATATGAGTGCCGCCATAATGTGGGCTATTGGACCGGCGTGGAATACCTGGGCCTTGGCCTGGGCGCGTCGTCTTATCTGCAGGGGTTCCGTTTCCGCAATGAACCGGATCTGGAGACTTACCGGAAGATCAATATGAAGGCGGACGACGCCGACTGGCGGCTCCATCAGGATATCACGGAGCTGTCGGAGAAGGATAAGATCGAAGAGTTCATGTTTCTCGGACTCCGCATGACGCGGGGCGTCTCCGGAAGCGAGTTTCTGGAGCGGTTCGGGCAGAATATGTGGAACGTATACAGCAAGGTTCTGCCGAAGCTTAAGGAGAACAGGCTGATCGAAGTGGAGAGCCCCTATATCCGTCTGACGGATTTCGGAATGGATATCAGCAATTATGTGCTCAGCGAGTTCCTGCTTGACAGATAAAACGCGGACAGGCAGGCTGCGTACAGACCGTCCGTCAGCCGCGCTTCGGACTGCAGGAACAGCCGATCCCCAGCGCGCCGGGGCCTGTGTGGCAGCAGATGCCGAGGGACAGATTGCCGCTCAGCACATCCTGTCCCGGGAACGCGGCCCTGATCTCCTCCACCCATTCGGCAGTCTCCTCCCGGGAGGCGCTGGAAGCGGCCAGCAGATGGACTTCGCCGGCCTCGTACTGTTCTTTGAACCGGGTCTGCAGATCATGCTGCAGGGACTCGATCATGAAATGCTTCGCCTTGATAAAGCCGTGACATTTCTTTATGGCGTCCAGCTTCCGGGTGTCCAGCTGTAGGACCGGCTTGATCTGCAGGAGCGTTCCCAGCGCGGCTGTGGCCGGTGTAATGCGCCCGCCGCGCTTCAGATATTCCAGAGTCTGTACCCCAAGATAAATGACCATATCGGCCCTGTGCCGTTCCAGGATATCGCGGATCTCCTCCGCGGAGAAGCCTTCCCGAATCAGTTCCAGCGCGTCCATGATCATCCGGACCAGCGGCGTGGACACACGGCCGTGGTCAACGACCAGCACGCGTCCCTCGTAGGGAGCGTCGGCCGCCAGGGCCTGTGCCGCGGCGCAGGAGCCGCTTAAGCCGCTGCTGATCGGCATATAAAGGATCTTCTCATATTGCTGCAGGGCCTGATCCCAGATCTCCATCACCGATGCCGGGGACGGCTGGGATGTGGTAACGGAGGCGCCGCTCTCCTGAAGACGGAAGAAGTCCTCCCGGGAGATGGTGCTCTCCTCATAATAGCATTCCTCATTGATATAGAACGGCATGGGGAGTACCATGATGCCCAGCTTCTGCGCCAGAATGCTGTTGATGCCGCTGTGGCTGTCTGTGACGATTCCAATCGGGTACACGATCTTGTTCCTCCGAAGCTTTCGGCAAACGGGAATTTGCCAGTAATGAACAGTATATCATATCCGCAAAATATTTCAATTAGTATTTTGCGTTTCTGAACCGCTTCTGAAAGGGACTCGAAGGACAAAGGAATTTGTAAGAATTCTTCATGCTCTTGTAATGGCAATTTCCGGGAATATCCGGTATAATAGTGACCAGACAGCCGGAATAAGCGGCCGTAGGAACTGCGGCGGGGACGTGACGGAACAGCTGCGGCCGGCTGATCAAAAATGAAAAGGCGCCGCCGCCCGGGCGGCAGAAAAGGGAATGAATATGAGAAGAAAGGATTATATGCGCGCGCTTGCCGCGGGGCTTGCCGGAGTCATGCTGCTTGCGGGCGGCTGCGGGCAGAAGGCGGCGGGGACGGAGACGGCCCCCGCTCAGACGAGCGCGGCGGAGACTGAAGCCTCGGAAGAAAGCACCGCGGCTGCGTCCGGCGCGGAGAACGGAATGGAAGAGACCGGTGCTTCCGCCGCGGAGACCGGCGGCGAGGCCGCGGATCTGTCGGCGGCTCCGGGCGCGGTGTGGTTTGACAAGGATACGGGCGAGGCCCACGGCAATATCGCCGATACCTCCACGACGGAGGCGGCGCAGCCCGGAGAAGAGATCGATGTGCTGGCTCCCGTCCATGCGTGGGGCGAGATCGTGAGCGTGGAAGGCGATTCCATCACGGTGAACAGGATGCCGGATGCGGCCGGTTCCGATGGAGCGGCCGTCTATCCCGAGGAGACGATCATCCATGTCGACCCGGAGCATTCGGTGGTCGTGGACGCGGTGAACGGACTCCCGGTGGAGCTTTCCGACGTGAAGGAGGGGGAAAGCTTTGAGGCGTATCTGGGGCCGGCCATGACGATGTCGCTGCCGCCGCAGGTGACGGCATACGCGGTGATCGTGAGTATCCCGGAGGATTTTAAGGCGCCCGTGTTTGTGATCGCCGCGGACGCTGTCCTGGATACGGACAATGGGAAGCTTCTGGACGCCTATGGGGAGCAGGACTACCTTCTGGCGGAAGACGTGGAGGTACAGCCGTATCTGACGCGCAACATCGTGACGCTGGACGACATCCGGGAAGGCTCCCGTTTGCTGGCGTGGACGGATGAATATGATATGATCACGAAGATCGTGCTGTTCGCCGACTGACGGAGGCGGGCGGCGCGCCGGCCGGGGCGGCTTCTGCCGGACGGCGGGAGGAAAAGGGCGGCGCGGCAATATATTTTCGGACCGGAAAGAGGAGAATAACGCGATGAACCGTTTAACAGAATCGAATCTGCTCCTGGCGGAGCAGCTGACCGAATCGATCAAACAGGATTATGACGCCTGCGGTATCGCCGTGGCGGTCGTGGATAAGAACGGGGAGACTCAGTATCAGCGTTTCTGGGGCGTTCGGGATCTGGAAACCGGCAGGGAGATCGACGGCGATACCATTTTCGGCATCGCGTCGGTGACCAAGTCCTTCACGACCATGGCGATCCTGCAGCTGGAAGAGCGGGGGATCTTAAGCATCGACGATCCCATCAGCCGGTATGTCCCGGAATTTACGAACAGGAACCAGTGCGCGCCGGTGCTGATCCGTCATCTTCTGTGCCACAGCGGCGGCTTCTTTCCGCTGCCCAGGATCCTTGTGGGAGATGTGGCGGCCCGGATGGGGCTGGACGAGAAGACCGACGGGGATTTCGCCTATCATGAGGGACTGGCCGAGGAGGGAATCCGCCTGGTGGCGGGCCGCCTGGACAGCCTGACGGAGAAGTCCGGACTGAACGGCCGGCCCGGCGAGAATTACAGCTACTGCAACGACGGATTCGCCCTGCTGTCGGACATCATCCGCCGCTATGGCGGCGAGAAGTCCTACGCGGCCTATCTGGTGAAGAATATTCTGGAACCGCTGGGCATGGAGCGGAGCTTCTGCGACTTCGTGCGGCCGGGCGTCGATGGGAACGCGGCGGTGCTTTATCAGAAGGCGGACGGCGTCATGAAAGGGCATCGGGATTACCACGACGACGCCTTCGTCCTGCACGGCGGCGGCTCCATGAAATCGACGCTGAACGATCTGAAGAGATATCTGGCCATGTATTTGAATGAAGGCCGTTCGCCGGAGGGCGTGCGCGTCCTGAGCCAGTACCATGTGAGGGAGATGGTGAAGCCCCGCATCCCCTGCAATACTTTTGAGAATTACGGCTATGGCCTGGAGATCAAACAGATGGGGGACATGAAGGTGATCGAGCACGGCGGAAGTCTGCCGGGCGTTTCCTCGAATATCGCGTTCTCCTACGAGTCCGAGGCGGCGGTGATCGTTCTGTGCAACACGCTGGACGTGCCGGTGGGCGCTGTTTCCGACGCTTTCATGAAGGCGTACAACGGGGACTGCCCGGTGAACACCAGGGCGCCGTGGAGGGAGACCGTGTGGAGCGCGGAGACGGTCCGCGCGGCCGCGGGACGGTATGTGTCCGGAGAAGGCACGGTGGTGGAACTCTATGAGAAGGCGGACGGGCGCATCGGCGCGCGGACCGACGGCGAGGAGAAGCATATCATCCCCACCGGCCCGAAGACGGCGATCGTCCGCAACCGGTATACGGATACATTTGTGAAGCTGATCGAAACGGAAGCGCGCGGGCTGTACGCGATCCAGTACGGCGGGCGGATGATACCGCGGGCGGACGGATAATCCGGGAAATAAAAGGAACGCGCAGACAGTCTTCTCAGGGCTGCTGCGCGTCTTCCTTATTCTGCGTTTCCTTCTGCGCGTCTTTCGGCTCTCTGCCGTCACCGGAGATCTGCCGGGTGATGACGAGGAAGCCGTAGATCACTGCCGGCACCACAATGGTGCAGAACAGCGCCGCCATCAGGCAGCTTCTGGCGAACGGACTGTCGATCAGGGCGAAGACGATGGTGGCCGCGTACAGGCACGCGATCAGCACCAGGGCGATGATCGCCAGGATCCGTCGGGGGGTCATTTTGTTCATGGTGTTCTCCTTGGTCATTTGTCAAAATAAATCGCTGTGGGTTCCTGTACGCGTAAGATAGAGATATAATTCTTTATTATCTATTTCATAGATCAATAGCCAGTCGGGAGTGATGTGGCATTCTCTGCAGCCGATAAAGCTGCCGGACAGGCTGTGATCTTTGTATTTGGGTGGAAGCGTTTCTCCTGCAGCAAGCAAATTGATTACCGTTTCCAGAAGGTCGATGTTATATCCTCTTCGCTTAATCAGTTTCAGATCCTGTCGAAAAGCTCCGGTCGGAACAATTCTGTATTTATTCATCCGGAAGTTCCTCCATGATTTCTTTAAAAGAACCGTAGGTTTTTTTGTGAGGATCTTCTTTCAGACGTCTTACTTCCTCGATGGCTGCTCTGGTTTCTGGATTTGGGACATCCCGTGACAACTGAAACGGAATTCCCTGCTCACGAATGGCCTGCTTTACAAAAATAGTCACTGCACTTGATAAAGTCAAGCCCAAATCTGAAAAAAGCTCATCAGCCTGTTTCTTGATTTTTTCATCCATACGGACAGTAACATTAACATTAGCCATAATGATTCTCCTTTCCCCATGTAATTCGGTACGAAATATCAGTGTACAAAATGTCAGTGATACTGGTCTTGGACAATATCATAGCATGGATTATGGGCATTGTCAATACAATTACCTTAATCAGAACTCATCAGACTCCTTCCGCCAGCGTCTCCCAGTTCTCATAGAGCGTTTCCAGCCGCGCTTTGATCTCTTCTTTTTCTTTGTTGATCTCCAGAAGCTTCGCCACATCGGTGGCGATTTCCGGCTGCGACAGAAGCTCGTCCAGCTGACTGTCGCGTTCTTCCAGCGACGCGATGGCGTCCTCGGCCTTTTTCAGGTCGTTCTGGCGCTTTCGCTGCCGTGCCTGCTCCTCTTTCTTCGCCTGCCAGGCCTGCCGGGTACCGATATCGGAGTCGGCGGCTGGTGAAGAAACGGCGGCCCACGGAGTGGCGTTATATGAGGCGGAAGAGGAAGCGTTGGGATTTCGGGGTATCTGTCCCGGCGTCCCGGCCGCGGCCGCGGTCTGTCCCGGCCGGTTTGCCGGTCCATTTCCCGGCTCCGCGGCGGCGCCGCCCAGATACAGCTGCGCCATCAGGTCACGTTTCTCCAGATAATAGTCGTAATCCCCGATATAATTGATAAACTGCTCCCCGGCGAGCTCCAGGATCCGCGTCGCGGTCCGGTTGATGAAATACCGGTCGTGGGAGACGTAGAGCACCGTCCCGGTGTAATGGTTCAGCGCGTCCTCCAGGATCTCCTTGGAGGTGATGTCAAGGTGGTTCGTCGGCTCGTCCAGGATCAGGAAATTGGCCGGCGCCAGCATCAGCTTCGCCAGCGACACGCGGCCCCTCTCGCCGCCGCTTAAGTCCCCGATCCGCTTGAACACGTCGTCGCCGGTGAACAGGAAGGCGGCCAGGACGCTGCGGACCTTCGTATTGTTCATCTCCGGATAGGCGTCCTGCAGTTCCTCGAACAGGGTCTTCTCCATATGGAGCACCTGGTAGTCCTGGTCGTAGTAGGCGATGCTCACCCGCGAACCCAGCGTGATCTCGCCCGCGTCGGCGGGGAGAAGCTGATTGATGATCTTGAGGAGCGTGGTCTTGCCGGTTCCGTTGTCGCCGATGATGGCCACCCGCTCCCCGCGGCGGATATCGATGTCCGCGTGGGAGAAAAGGTGGTTGCTGCCGAAGGATTTGGACAGATTGCGGATGGTCAGTACATCCTCGCCGCTTACGGTGTCCGGCTCCAGCCGCAGGTTCATCTCATCG
>CANQGA010000053.1 GCA_947600145.1 uncultured Lachnospiraceae bacterium
TATCGCCTGATCCCACATATTCCTGTTGGAAAGAAGAATCACGTCCTCAAGCGTAGTTCCTTCCGGTTCCAAAGCGTCTGCCGCTTTCTTGACCAGACCCCCTACTCCATCTGTGGGAAGTTCATAAACCCGGTATAGCGACTGCGCGGTGCATCCGGTGGTCATGATAAGCGCCGCGGCAAGAAACAGAATGGAATACCGGCTCTTCTTCATATCATGCACCTCCGCTCTATCTACTTAAGCAGTTCAATGATCTCCTCATTCCCTTTCTCCACGGCATACTCGTACAGCGAACGCCCATCCGGCAGCGGGATCGACTTGTCAGCGCCGTATTCCAGCAGGATCCGTACGCAGTCCTCCGCGTAAAAGCCGACCGCATATCTTAACGCCGTATTTCCTTCATTATCAGCGGCGTTCACATCCGCTCCATTCTCCAGCAGGATTCTCAGGATTGTCCTGTCTCCCCTTGCGGCAAACATGAGAGCAGTTTGTCCGGTAGACAACGGTACATTTACATCCGCTCCATACTTGATCAATGTTTCCACCGATTCTGTATCTCCTGCTTCCGCTGCTGACAGTATTAAGTGACTTCCGGCTTCTGAATCCTCTTCTTTCAGGTTCACGCCTGCCAGTACGAATTCCCGTATGATCTGTGCCGGATCCTCTACTATTCCAAACTGGCGTTCCAAAATCCGATCTAACATGCATCCCATATTCTTTCGAATCTCTGGTGAAAGAAAATGCAAAACCGACCGTACCTGATCGGGTGTTGTGCAATATCTTAAAATACCTTTTCCGACATCTTCGTCGTCGACAAACGAAGATAATCTTTCATTCTGCTCTATCATGTCAATAAAATATGGATTTCCGTTACCAATGCAAGTCCAACACATTACCTGTTTTGCCCAGCTGCCTAATTCCACGGTTTCTAGATACATCTGCAGATAATCAGCGTTTTTACAATAAGACAACGTTTCCACTAATTGCTGAAAGCGGCCGACTTCTTCACGATTATCAGTATCATAATTCCAGTCAAACCGATTATTCTCGAACATATCTCCAAGAATTGCCTCATTCTCTCCGGCCAGCGCCATCGTGATCAGCGTCTCGTCGCAATCATTTATTGCATTCATCGATACTCTGTCAACCAGCATGAAATATACCTCCTCATTTCCAGCTGCGGCGGCAGCCATCAGTAAATTATTTCCAGCCGAATCTATATAATCAAATGCAACATTCCAGACACTCATTTCCTGTTTCAGCTGTTCCACAGTTCCAACAGCAGCAGTGTAAAATACAATCTTTTTCTTCTCTTCTTCTGAATACTCCTGCGCTTTGAGAAATTCAGAAAATAGTTTCTGATCCCCAAGGATTACCGCATCCACGCAATCTGCAGCTTTCATACTCAGATTGCTGTTCCTCAGTCCATCTGATATTTCTCTTAATGCTGCATAGCAAACCCACTGCTGTTCCTTTAAAACGGACATCATCTCCGGTCTCAAGAGAGCTCCCTTCTCTATTAGTAGCTTTATAATTTTTTTCTCCAGCATATTATTTCCCGGTAAAGACTCGGATTCCAGAACGGCATCTTCCAGCACATTATGTCCAGCCAAATCCACGGCATTAATATCACACCCATTCTCTACCAGCTTTTCAACATACTTACGGTATTGCACACAATATCCAAACTGATTCAAGTACATCAGTTCGTTTTCCCCTTCCGCATCCACATACTGAATATCGGCTCCATGGTCAATGATATAATAGGCAAAATCTTCCGTCCCCTCTTCCATGGCATACCGAAACACTGACCTGCCCGGTTTCCGTAACGGCCAGCCTTCCGCTATGGCCTGATCCCATATATTCCTATTGGAAATATAAATGACATCTTCAAGCGGAAGTTTTTTCGCTTTCGCCGTGCTTGTACCCATATTAATAAGACTGCCCGCACCATACTCAGACAGTTCACTTATCAGATGCACCGAATGTGAAGTACATCCGGTGGTCATGATAAGCGCCGCGGCAAGAATAAGAAAAACTCTCTTCATCGCGCATCTCCTTTTTTAAGGAGAGGGGAATGGCCCCTCTCCAAATCCAAAATATTAAATCAATTCCATCCTATTGTTATCATTAATTCTGAGTCTACAGATTCAACACTGACACCTCGTCCTCTAATTCTTTTTATTGCGTTAAGCATATCTTCTGACATGCTTTCCCACTGACTCTTGGTGAAATAGATATCTGCCTCCATGCGAATATCTTCTTTAGGTATATATTCGCCCAGCTTATATCCCGTTATCCACCAATCCTTTCCAGCGTACTCTCCATATTCCTCCTCATAATAACGCTCATAATCATGTGAGGACCGTTCCATGATAGTAGCACCTGTTTTCTTGTCAATCAGTGTAAACGACATATCAAGCCAGTCTTCCCGTTCGGCACTTCTGTAATGTTTTAGCTCCTCACTATCTATACTTTCACCTGTTTTCCGCTCATAGAGCCCGATTTCCGCACCCGTGGCCAGTCCCAGACCGTACTGCCCGTTCCACAATTCCAGCCTCCAATATCTGCCTCCTTCACCCTGAAATTCTATCGACAATGCATTCAGGTTCATTCCCAGCATATACTCATTCAGGTCTATACCATCGTTAAATCCGAACAGATATTGCAGCGAATCCTTACGGGTATAATAGAGATCCTCGTTCTCATCATATATAAATCCAAGGGCGCGCGCAAGCTCATAGACAGCAGCCGTGTTCGCAGCATACTTTATCGCTCCCTTGATTCCGCAGAGATCCCTGATCGTGCCCTCGGCCGCCTCGCTCATCGTCTCTCCCAGCGTCTTGCCTGTCTTCTCGATATACATCGATGCGGCGTTTCCGGTCAGTCCGAACAGGTATGCAGCCGAATTGGTAGCACTCATCATTCCCTGGATGTTCTCATAATAATCGGAATCTGCCCATTTCGGTGTATGGGTCGGGTCGGCGGATCGGCGGGAGGCTTCTCCTAGACGCCGACTCAGACATAATTCTCTGCCTGCGCCCTCCACATCTTAGCGTACAACCCCCCGCGCGCCAGCAGCTCCTCATGCTTTCCCTGCTCCGCGATGCGTCCGCCGTCCATCACGACGATCCGGTCGGCGATCCGCGCCGAACCGAGCCGATGGGTGATCAGCATGCAGGTCCTGCCGCGGGAGTGCTCCGCAAACAGCCGATATACCGCCGTTTCCTCCAGGGGATCGATCGCGGACGTCGGCTCATCCAGAATGATGAAATCATGATCCCTGTAGAGTCCTCTGGCCATCGCAGTCCTCTGCCACTGGCCGCCGGAAAGCTCCGTCCCGCCGAACTCCCTCGACATCACCGTATCCGTTCCATCCGGAAGCTTCCTGTAAAAATCCGCCTTCACCTGGTCCAGATACTTCCCGGCGTTTCCGCCCTTCTCCGTCTGACTGATCGTGACATTTTCACCCAGGGTAATCGGTGAATACCGCACATAGTTCTGGAACACCGCGCTGGTGCGCGCAAACAGCTCCCGCTGCGGCGCCTCCGCGGTATCCGCGCCGTTCAGGACGACCCGTCCTTCATTCGGCCGGTACAGACCACAAAGGAGCTTGGAGAGTGTCGTTTTCCCGCTTCCGTTCTCGCCCACAAGAGCGATCATCTCGCCCGGCCTGATCGAAAGCGTGACCCCATCTATCGCCCATCGCTCGGAATTGGGATACTCTCCCCGGACCAGGCATCGCAGAAGGAGCGCGGCGATCCCGCACCATCCAAGTATCTTAAACAGATTCAGACCGAGCATGACAGCGCCGTTGAGCTTCGCAGTCTTATACTCGCGGGCGAAAATCTGTTTCTTCGTCTCCAGGATCAGCCTGTAAAAATGTCCGAAGATACCGAAGAGCCGCGTTTCGCGGGGATTGACCGCCGCTGCGCAGAAGCTGTCGGACCGCCGCTTCAGGATCGCCAGATAGTCTTCATCCGCGGCGTACATCCTCGACTGCACGAAGACAGATACTGCAGACGGCACGAATACGATCAGAAGCGCCGCCAGCAGAACCGGCCGTATATGCCAGAGATACAGGCCCGTTATAATGAAATATCCGGCAAAATAGACGAACACCTCAAATACGACCGTAAACATCCCGAGCACCCCGTAGATCCCGTCCTGCGCCTTCTGGATGTGATCCAGGAACGAATAGTCCTCGAACTCGAGCGCAGAGATCTGTTCCGCTTTTTTGTGGAACTCACAGCGCAGGCCGCACTCCAGCCTGTCGCCCAGACCCTGCCACAGACAGCTGTAGCAGAGTCCCAGAAGCTCCCCCAGAAGGATCATCCCGATCACCGCCAGTCCGCGCAGCACAGCCGGGGCGATACCCGTATTCCCGAGAGCCGCGCCAATCAGCGAATCATAGAATATCTGCCTGACAGGAGCCGTAAGTCCTTCCTGTGCGGCGAGAAGCAGGTTTAACACCCCGTACGCCGCAATAGCCGCCGGCGCCTGTTTTACAACGAGGAAACTGAAGCCCGCCGCCGACCGCAGCATTGATCTCTTCTCATGTTTCACAGGTACCACCCCCCCTCTGGCTTTCGAACATTTCATAATATTTCCCGCGCATTTCCATAAGCTCCGCGTGGCTCCCGGCTTCCTCGATCCTGCCTCCGTCCAGAACGTAGATCCGGTCGGCGTCCACGCAGGAAGCAAGTCGATGGCTGATCAGAAGCGTCGCGCTCCCGCGGCTCAATTCGCCGTACTGCTCATAGACCTCCTTCTCAGCCATCGGATCCAGCGCGGCCGTCGGCTCGTCCAGGATCTTAAAATGCGCCCGGCTCACCGCCGCTCTCGCCAGGGCAATCTTCTGCCACTGACCGCCGGACAGCTCCTCGCCGTCCTCATAGACCCTTCCGAGCAGCGAAGCGCTGCCATTCGGAAGTCCGGACACCGTCTCATCCAGTCCCGCGGCGCGGATAGCCCTGTTCACATCGCCGTTGTCCGCCCGCATGCCGCTTCCGGCCGAAATATTCTCGTATATGGCCAGATCATATCTGGCAAAGTCTTAGAAGACCGCGCTGACTTCTGCTTTGAGTTCCCTTATGTCCCAATCGCGGACTGAACGGCCGTTCAGCAGGATCTCTCCGCCGAAGCCGTCATACATACGCAGGATCAGCTTCACGATGGTGCTCTTGCCGCTGCCGTTGATCCCGATCAGCGAGTACCGTTTCCCGGCCTCGATCCGGAACGACACGCCTTTCAGCACCTGCACGTCCGTACCCGGATAGGCAAATGTCACATTTTTAAATTCCAGACTCTCAAACTCCGGCGCCGTCTCCCCCATCGGCTCTGCGGCCGCCGGATTCCTGCTGAGGGACACATATTGGTTATACTCGTTCAGATACTCCCTGTCCGCGGAGAGGCGCTCGAAATAAGACGAAAGATCCGAGGCCACCCGCTGGGCGAGAGTGAAAATAACGCTGAGGAGCGAGATATACAGCCCGACGCCGATCCTTCCCGACGCCACGGATGGCAGAAGCAGGAACAGCGAGACCGCGCACAGCACCGTCGTCATGATCCCGGATCCCTTTTTGCGCAGCTCCCAGTCGATCACGGTTTTCAGGACATAATTTCTGGACGTCATAAACGCCTGCCTGAACCTGCCTCCCAGGAACTCTCCATAGCCGAACATGGCCCGTTCGCAGGCGGAATCGCGCCCTCCCAGATAACCGTCGTACGCCCAGACAAGCCGCTCCATCTCTGCCATGTCCTGCTTCGCCCTGTATTCCGCCTGCGCGCTTTTCTGCGCGATCAGGACGACCGGAACAGCCGATATCAGGATCAGCAGCCCCGCCACAGGCGCGCTGACAATAAGGATCGCCGCATAGCATACGGTCTGACCGGCGAACACGGCAAAATCAGCCAGGTTCCAGAACATCCCCAGAAGGGACGCCCCCGGCGCGCTGACCCGGCTCACCAGATCGGCCGTGTCGCTGTTTTCCATATGCTCGACATCCAGACATGCGCGGGCACCCACAGCCGGATAATCGATCGCACGCCATTCCTTCCACTCCTTCTTCTTCCTCAGGACGGAAAGAAGCGGTTCCTCTATGTATCCGTAAAGCCGGACAGCCAGCAGAACCAGAAGCCACGGGATCGCTTCAGAGAACGTCCCCCGGCCGTCGGATATGGCCGCGATGGACAGATCGATAAACCGGGCCGCAGCAAGCACGCCGAAAGGCGGCAAAACAAGCCGGACCAGATTGTCCGCAAGCAGCAGCGCGGAATATCCCGGCTCTATCCGAAACGGAAGCAGAAGCGCCCGCCTGTAGGACAATTCTTTTGAGAAATCAAATTCATACTGCTTCATCTTAACACCCTCCCCTTGTATTATACTATTGTACATAAAAATTACAAAAATTGGCAAAGTGGCCTCGAATTGCCCTTTTGGGGCCTCGAATTCCTCATTGGGTTTCCCCCTTCTTGATATGCGGTTGTTATATCAACCTGTTTCAAGGCCTTTTGGGGAGGTCGATAAAATATCGTTATATGGTTGTTAACACCGGGAATCTGTGATAAACTGAGTATGTAAGATTTTGATACGATCTCATTGCGCCCCTGACCGGGCGCGATCTCTCATGCGGGGCGGAACGAATGATACGGGCGGCGATCTGCGACGACAACTTGAAAATGGGGGAAGAAATTCAGCTTTGCTTCCGGGACTGCTGCAGGGCGGCGGGCAGCGACTGCCGATCCGCGCTCTTTCAGGACGGTGGCCAGCTGCTCTATGAGCTTCAGGACGGCGCGTATTTCGACGTCTTTCTTCTGGATATCGAGATGCCTCGGATGAACGGCCTCGACCTGGCGGCTAAGCTGAAGGACTTCCGTCCGGACGCCCTGATCATCTTTATCAGTTCCTATGACCGATACGTGTATCAGTCCTTTCAGGTCCAGCCGTTCCGCTTCATTCCCAGACGCCGGATGGAAGAGATGCTGTCGCAGGCGGCCGCGGATGTGGTCCGGGCGCTCGCGGAAAGGGAACAGACGTATCTGATTGCGGAGAATCAGCGCATTCTGGAGAAGATCCCCGTCCGCAGGATCCTCTATATCTGGCAGAAGGGCAAATACGCCAATGTGGTGAAGACGGACGGGACGAGCACGAAGATCCGGAAAACGCTGAAGGAAATCTGTGACGAGCTTCCCCCGGACGAATTCGTATGGGCGGACCGGGGACATGTGGTGCGGATCGCGCAGATCGAGCGCATTGAAGATTCTCACATCTGCCTGAAGGGCGGCGTGAAGCTGGACGCCAGCCTGAACCGTCTGGCTGGTCTGAAACAGCAGGTCCGGGCGTACTGGCTCGTCAGGGGGTGATGGGATGCGGCTTCTTTCCTTCGCGCTGGATGTAATCAGCACATTCCTGGAGATATTCTGCATATACCGCTACGCGGACGTCCTGTTCGCCCGCCGGGCGGATACGCCGTTCTGGGAACGGCGCCGCTACCTGTACCCGGCTCTCCCGGTCCTTTCCTCAGCGCTGCTCACGCTCGCGCTCAACAGCGTCGTCCTGACTTCACCCTATACGGCCCTCGCGGTGATGGTTCAGAGCATTCTCACCATGTGGGCGTTCTGGCGGTGCAGCCTGTTCGACAGCGCCGCCGTCGTCGGCACGTATCTGTTCGCCCTGAGCTTCTCGGGAAATATCGAGATCGCGGTCATCGGCCTCATCGGGGGAGAGGATCTGATCTATCTGACCACAATGGTACAGAGCGGAGAACGGGCCGTCTATCTGATTCTTTTAAGCTCCTACTGGTTTGCGCTCAATATGCTCTTCGCGCGCTGGCTGGAGAAGAGAAAGATCCGGATGGCCAGATCACGCCATCTGGCTGCCATTTCCATCGCCGGGCTTCTGGGGCTTTCGTTTCTGATGCAACAGATGCTTGTTGCCTTTGATACCGTTCCGCTGATCCTTACGTATACATTTATCCTGATCGTCTCCCTCTGTATCTGCTCGCTCTACTATAAGGCCCAGAACGACCGCCTGAAGGGGCAGATGGCGGCGGTCAGCGCGCAGAATGAGATGCTGATGGAACGATACCAGCAGTTAAGCGACGCCTATCAGGCGAACGCCTGCCTCTGCCACGACATGAACCATCATCTGAGCGCGATCAGCCGCATGGCGGATACGGAAGAGGTCAGGAATTATATCGAGAGCCTGCGAAGCCAGCCGGCCGCCGGCTCCGTTCCGGTCAGAACCGGCGTGGACGTGCTGGACGTCATCTTAAGCGAGATGGAGCGGAAAGCCGAAGCGAAAGGGGTTCAGATCTTCTTCGACGTGCCGGCGCTTGCGCAGGATCCGGGCATGGAGAAGAAGGACATCTGCGCCCTGTTCGCCAATCTCCTGCAGAACGCGGTGGACGCGGCGGCGACGGAGATCCGCTTCACCCTGAGGCCCGCCAACCGCATGCTGTTCATCCGGGTGGAAAATGATTTCACGGTCCGGCCCGTGATCCGCGGCGGCCGGCCCAGGCCGGCCGGAAAAGACCGGAACTATCACGGATGGGGAACCTTAAGCGTTGAATTTGTGATAGAGAAATACCACGGAGACATCGAGTACCGGATCATCGGTGAGAACAGATTCCGCGCGGAACTGGGCGTGAACCTGTGATGATGTCAAAGCAGCCGCATGACTGCTGTCCTGCGGCTGTCCCTCTTCTTTGCCGCCCGCCGCGGCTACCCTGTCTTTTCTTTCGCCCGCCGCGGCTCACTCCGACCTTCGAAAGCGGTTGATCTCGTCAACCAGAAGCCGCACATTTCTGATCAGGGAATCGAACGCGCCGTACTCGTAGAGATTGGCGGCGACGATCCCGATGGGAACGGCCAGGATCATGCCGGAGATCCCGCGGATCTTAAATCCCAGATATAAAAGAAACAACGTTGCCAGGGGCGGTACGCCCATGGAGTCGCTTACGATCTTGGGCTGGATGATCTGGCGGACCACCTGGGTCAGCAGATAGAGAAAGACCAGGCCGGCGGCGAAGGGCCATTCGCCGGTGAGGAGCTTGACAAGCGCCCACGGGAACAGCGCCGTTCCGGTTCCGAACAGCGGAAGGAAATCCAGAAGCGCGATCAGCACCGCCCAGACGACGCTGTAACTGACGCCCAGGATCAGAAATCCGATGGCCAGGATCACCGCCACCACGAACATGATCCGGAACTGGGCCAGGAAATACCCGCCCACGACGCGGATCGCCGCTTCCTTCAGGAAGCGGAAATATTCCCATACGCCCTTGGGCACGGCCCTGTGCAGGACCGCCAGGATCTGATCACGCTCCACGATGAAGAAATAGGCGGACAGGATCATGACGACCACGTTGACGAAGACGACCGGGACGGCACGGGCCACATTGCCGGCGGCTGTGACCGTCGGGAACGCGATACCCTGCAGCAGCTGGCCGATGGCGCTGCCCAGATCGTCGTTGAGGCGCGCCACCCAGTCCTGAATTCCCTGCGGCAGGACCTGCACGAAGCGGGACAGGCCGGCCACGGCGTTCGTCAGTTCGTCCTTCAGCGCCTCCACCAGTTCCGGCAGATCGCGGATCAGGCCGGAGATCTCCAGAAAAAGCCGTGAGAAGATCAGGTACAGGGCGCCGATCACCAGCGCCAGCACCAGCACGACGATCAGGACCGAACTGTGGCGGCGCACCAGCTTAAGGTGCTTCTCCAGGAACCGCACCAGTGGATTCGCGATCATCGCGATGATCCAGCCGACGACAAACGGCATGAAGAATTTCAAAAGCCACGGACCCAGAATACACACCAGAAGGATCACACCTGCCGGGATCAGGATATTCAGCAGTATCTTAAAAACGCGGGCCGCGCCCTCGCTCATTTCTTCCACCCACCTTTCCGCACATGACAGCCGCTTCTTTTCAGTTCTTGTATCCGGCTATGCCGGGATATTCTTCCAGAAAGCGGTATAACTCTTCCATTTCCCCGTCCGTCCCGACCGTCACTCGCAGATGATCGCTCACACGCGGCCCGGTGAAATACCGGACGTAGATCTGCCTTGCCCGCAGAGCCTCGAACAGCTCCTTCGCGGGAACCGCGGGATGGCGGATGAACAGGAAGTTCGCCATGGAATCCGGGAACGTAAAGCCCATCGCCGCGAGGCGCTTCTTCGCGCGCTCACGGGTGTCCGCGATCCTGGCGGTGCATTCCCTGAAATACGCCTCGTCCTTCACGGCGGCCGCGCCCAGAAGGATCGACGGCAGGTTCATCGTATAGGAGTTATAGGAGTATTTCACATCCTGCATGGCTTTGATCAGAGCCGGGGAGCCGAACGCGTATCCGATCCGTATCCCGGCCATAGAGCGGGACTTGGAAAATGTCTGCACGACCAGCAGGTTCTCATACCGGTCAAGAAGAGTCCTGGCGGATTCCCCTCCGAAATCGATATAGGCCTCGTCCACGATGACCACCACGTCCCGGTTATGGCGCAGGATCTCCTCCACCTGCCCCCTCGCCAGAAGACACCCGGTAGGAGCGTTGGGGTTCGGGAAGACGACGCCACCGTTTTCCCGGTCATAATCCCCGGGATCTATGGCGAAATTCTCATCCAGCGGACAGGTCTCATACGGAATCCCGAAGAGCCGCGCCCACACCGGGTAGAACGAGTACGTCACATCCGGGAACAGGATCGGTCTGCCGGAATTGAAAAAGGTCAGAAACGCCATGCCCAGCACATCGTCGGAACCCACGCCGACGAAGATCCGCTCCGCGCTCAGGCCGTACGTCTCCGCCAGCGCGTCCACAAGGGCCGACGCCGTCGGATCCGGATATTTGCGGAAATCGGCGGGATCCAGGTTCCGAAGCGTCTCCGCCACCAGCGGGGACGGCGGGTAGGGATTCTCATTGGTGTTCAGCTTGATCAGACGGCTGCCGCGCGGCTGCTCGCCGGGGATATACGGCTCCACCCGGCGGATGTACCGCTCCCACGGACGCGCGCCGGCCGCCGTCTGAAACTCCGCTTTGCCGCCCGCTGTCTGAAACTCCGCCCTTCCGCCCGCTGTCTGAAACTCCGCCCTTCCGGCCGCCGTCTGAAACTCCGCCCTTCCGGCCGCCGTCTGAAACTCCGCCCTTCCGGCCGAGGCGGCCTCCCGGCCGCTCACAGTCCGTACTCCTCCGCCACCGCCTTAAACGCCGGCAGGGACCGCTCGATCTGCTCGTAAGAAACACAGTAGGAGATCCGCACATAGCCGGGGCAGGCGAAGGACGATCCGGGCACCACAAGGATATTGTGCTTCTTGCAGACGGCGCAGAACGCTTTCTCATCCGCTTCCGGAGACTGGACGAACAGGTAGAAGGCCCCCTGCGGTTTGATACAGTTAAATCCGTACTCCTTAAGCGCCGAATACAGAAGATTCCGGTTCCGGTCATAGGCGGCCACATTGGCCTTGGCGTTCAGACACCGCATGACGACCCTCTGCATCAGGGACGGAGCGTTGACGCAGCCCAGCACGCGGTTGGCGATGGTGGCCGCGGCGAATACGGACTCGCTGTCCTTCAGCTCATCCGGGATCACCAGATAGCCGATGCGCTCGCCCGGAAGCGACAGGGATTTGCTGTAAGAATAACAGACCACCGTGTTCGCGTAATACTTCGTCACATAAGGCACCTCCACGCCGTCGTAGGCCAGCTCGCGGTAGGGCTCGTCGGAGACCAGCACGATGTCCGTGCCCAGCTCCTGCTGCTTCCTCGTAAGGACACCGGCGATCGCCGTAAGAGTCGCGTCGGAATACACCACGCCGGTGGGATTGTTGGGCGTGTTGATGATAACGGCTTTGGTCTTCCCGCCAACCAGCGCCTCAAACGCTTTCATGTCCGGCTGGAAGTCCGCGGTGTTCGGCGGAACCACCACCAGCTTTCCGTCGTAGTTGCGCACATAGTTGCCGTATTCCAGGAAGTAAGGCGCGAACGCGATCACCTCGTCGCCGGGGTTTATGATCGTCTTGAACAGCACGTTCATGCCGCTGGCCGCGCCCACGGTCATCAGGATATTGCCCTGATGGAAGGCGGTGCCGAAACGGGCGTTCAGGGACTGCGCGATGGCCTCCCGCACGTCCTCGTAGCCGGAATTGCTCATGTAACCGTGGACAAATGTGGATTCCTCCTCATCCAGGATCCCGCGGATCGCCGCGTCCACCTCCGGCGGTGCCGGGACATTGGGATTTCCCAGACTGAAATCATAGACATTCTCCGCTCCGTAGATCTTCGCCAGGCGTTTGCCTTCCTCGAACATCTCACGGATCGCCGAATTATTCTGCAGAAGCGGTTTCATTTTCTCTGCGATCATAACAGTAATCCTCCTTAAATGGATCTATCATCTTCCGCGGGCCGGGCCGCGGAGTATAACCGGTACAATGCGCTACCCCATCCAGTAGCAGCAGAAGCCCACCGCCCCCGTCACCAGGAAATAAAACCAGGTGGTGGGATTGCTGAACCATGTGGTGAAAAAGGACAGCGCCATATAGATGGCGAACTGGGCGTAAAACAGATATCCGACCGGATTCTTCATCCGCTCAAGCCGTCCGGTCAGCCACGCGGCGGCCGCTCCCAGCGCGCAGGCAAACACGGCGACGCCGGCAGGCCCGAAGTCGTAATAGGCATCGTAAAACAGCGTCAGGGTGGTCAGCTCCTCCTTGTCGATATAGATCGGGAAGCTGACCAGGTAGGGGAACGCGAACTTAAGTCCCGACAGCGCCCACAGCGGAAACAGCATTCTCAGGCCGTGGGTATGGGCGGGAAGCGCCTTTACCAGACAGTTGAAATTCTCATAGTTATTGGCGATGTAGATATAAGGCTGGGAGATAAAGATCGGCATGGACGCGTTCTTCATCTCGAAGATCCCGTTCAGATATTCAACATCATGGCTTCTCGCTATGGTCAGGACCACGTAGAGCGGCAGCATCACAGCCGCCAGCGCGAGCACGGTCCTTAAGCGGACCCTGCGCTGATACGCGGTCAGCGTAAACAGCGCGGCCGCCACCGCGAAGATCAGCTGGAACCGGGAGACGCAGAGGATCGGGATCACCAGCCCGATGAGCGCCATCACGGCCACCGCCGTGTTCCTCCATGTCCGCCGGGAACCTCCCTGCAGGAAGAAGAGCACCGCCAGGGAAGGCGTCAGGACGCAGGATACGGTCAGATAATGGATCCCCGTCACATGGAACGCCGAATACGCGTGGGGTACGCCGCGCAGAAGCAGGGGCACAAAGCCCAGATAGAGCGCTTCAAAGAGAAAAGCTGCCGAGGAGACAGCCGTCAGGACTATGAGACTGTAATACAGGGGCCGCACATAGCTCCCCTCCCTGCGCCGCACGGGACCGAGCCTCGTATCGTCGCCCGACAGCCGCGAAACCGCCGCATAAGCGAGCCGGAACCCGGCGTAAGCCAGGAAAAAACAGAGCCACGTAAGCGGTTCCCAGTCCGTCTGCAGGCGGCTCAGCTGCAGACAGGCCACGCCCTGGCCTCCCACCCAGAAAGCCGAAAACAGACCTCTCAGATGCAGAAGGTTCCCGGAACCGCGCCAGTCGCGCACATACAGGCAGTCTGCGGTCAGCATCAGAAGCACTCCGGCAATTTCCGAAAAGCCGAAGCGCGCCAAAAGAAAACTCACCGCGTAGCTGATACAGTAAACAATCATAAGTCCTATTCTCCCAGACCGCCGGACACAGCGTCCAGCATGGCCTTCAAGGCCTCTTCCTCGTCCTCCCCGTCGCAGATAAATTCGATCTCATCCCCGCATTTGACGCAGGCGCCCAGCACGCTCAGCACGCTCTTGGCGTTGGCCGTCGCGCTGCCCGCTACAAACTGGATCCTGGATTTATAAAGCAACGCCTTATTGCACAGGGCCCCGGCCGGCCTGAGATGCAGGCCGGTCAGATTCCTGATCACCGTCTTCGCCCTTACCATATTCTTCCTCACTGCTTTCTTCTACTCATTCTCGGTCTCCGGTGCGGACTCCCGCGATCCGCTCTCGTTCTCATCCATGTCCTCCGCATGGCCGGACGCCTCCGTACTGTCCGCTTCCGCCGCCGGATTACGGATCGTCACACGCAGACCGGCAGGTCCCATGAAATCAAATCCGTCCTCCAGAGCCACATTCAGCACGGCCTGATGGTCGCCCGGTTCCAGATCCGTCAGATCCACAGATACCCGGATCCTGTCGGCATTCAGCGTATCCAGGTCCTCTCCGAGGCCCCTGATCTGCAGCTTCAGGTTCTGATCCGCGAAAACATACTCGTAATCCGGATTCTGCCCTGTCAGCTCCACCTGATCCAGATCAAAGTCATACTGTCTGGTCTCCAGCCGTTCTACGTGGATCGTCACTGTCACCGCAGTCGGCTGATCGCCGACAATGGAGATATTCTCAGGAAGGAACTCTTCCAGATTCACTTCCACCTGCCTGTCTCCGGAAGCGCCCGTCACATCGAGCACGTCCCCGCTGATGGTCAGCGTAGACAGATTCGCCAGGGCAGAACGCAGTCCGACCACCGATACGCTGCGCACCTCGCTCTCAACCCCCGTGAACCGGTATCCGGGCGCTACGGTCCCGGACACAAGATAGTCGAGGGCCAGATCTTTCACGCGCAGGACCGACACCCGGTAAGAGACCTGCTGATGGCTCAGCCTCACGTCGTCCTCCAGATCCAGCCTGTTCCCGTTCGCGTCGTAGAGATAGACCGCCGTTTCGCCGCTGATATCCGTGTCGATCCCGCTCACATCGATCTCCACGCCTACGGAACTGATCTGCCCGATGACAGACTCGGCGCCTGTCGCGCTGATTCCGGCAGGCGACAGACTCACCTCGCCGATGTCATATCCCTCCGCCTCCGTTCCTGTCGTGTGCGCCTCCAGCACAAATGCCTTTGTCTGGATCGGCTCCGTCTGAATACGGACTACCGACGGATTCACCGTCACCGCGGAGCTGCTGACCATAGACCTGGCGTTATAGGACAGCAGATCCACCTGCACCGGGATCGCCCCTGTCACATCATACAGCTGGGCCAGGTCCGCATATGCGTAGAAATCGCTGGCGGTGATCCGCGCCGCGTCCCTCACATGGACCTTATAACTGACCGTAACGCTGTTGCGGCCTACCGGCTCATAGGTAAGACCGGCCTTGGTCAGCACGTTCTCATTGATAAATTCCACCGGTACCGTCTGGGTCACCGTCATCAGCGGATTTGATACATTGACCATGATCAGCCAGGTAAATACAGCCAGGATGACGGACAGGATCTTAAGCCCCAGATTATGAGTCAGCTTCTGTTTCAGCTTTTCTTTCATCCTTCTGCTTTCCCCTCCATATTCTGAACCGTTTGCCCTGACCTGAGCCGGCCGCCGTATTCACGTCCAGGGCCCTGCTCAGCTGCTCCGGGCTGGTGACCCGGGTGAGCTCTCCGCCCTCGGCCAGGGAAATATGTCCGGTCTCTTCAGACACCACGATCGTAAGGCTGTCCGTCACCTCGCTGATGCCTACGGCCGCCCTGTGCCTGGTTCCCAGATCCTTGCTGATATTGCTGTTGTCGGACAGCGGCAGATAACAGGTCGCCGCCGTCACCCGGTTGCCCCGGATCACGACCGCGCCGTCGTGCAGCGGCGTATTATGCTCGAAAATATTGATCAGAAGCTGGCTCGTGACCATACCGTCGATCTCGATCCCGGTCCTCTCAATGTCCTTAAGCGACGCCTCCCGCTCGATGACCATGAGAGCGCCGGTCCGCGCCTTGGCGAGCTCCATCGACGCGCGCACCAGTTCATTTCTCGTCTTCTCCGTAAACCGGGACTCCGACGCCTTGTCCGCCTCAAACGGCAGCAGATTGGTCAGCAGGTTCCGGCTGCCCAGCTGCTCCAGCGCGCGCCTTAACTCCGGCTGGAAAATGATGATCAGCGCGGTAGTCGCCACAAAGGCCACGTTCTGCATGATCCAGAGGATCGTATACAGCTTAAGCATCCAGGCGATCAGCGCAAAGACCAGGATCACAACCAGGCCTCGCAGCAGCGTCCACGCCCGCGTGTTCTTGATCCACACCAGGATCTCATAGATCAGAAAGGCGATGATAATGATCTCCAGGATATTCGTCTTGGTAATCTGCGGCAGAAAAGAGAGCCAGTCATATAAAGTTTCCATTACCTGTGCCACATTCTCACCATCCTCTCCTTCTGAATTCTACATCCGATACTTACACTCTGCCGACATGCTGGTCCGGCTCCTCCGGGCCGCGCTTTTTCGCGCCGCCGTACCGCTGGACCTTCACATCCGGCAGGGAAATAGCGATCTTCGGCACCGCTTTCACATAGTAATAGTAATCGTCGTCCTCAAACTGGACATACTCCGTCCGCGTGTAGTCCACCGCGAACACAAAGAAATGATAGACCGCGGCCAGAAGCACGGAAAGCACCAGCCCGGCCAGCAGCTGCCCCATCGGCACCGAGACGTCGAACATGAAATCCCCGATAAAGATCGCCGCTGTCTGCGCCAGCGCCCCCACCACGATAGCGATCGCCCAGGAGAAATTCACCGGCAGCCTGCGTACCAGATAGACCGCCAGGAAACCGACCGCGCAGGTGGCTATCATGACCACCATCAGCCTGTTCGACAGCAGAGTCCTGGCGATCTGCACCAGCTGCTCCGCCGCTTCCAGGGATGCCTCGCCGCTCAGGTTTCCCATATTCTGACGGATATACTGCATGATATAGAAAAGCGCCGTCCCGCAGCACACGCTCACCACGGAGGAAAGGCCGCAGGAAAGTCCCGCAAGAATGGGGATCGCGTAAGGGATCCTCAGGTGGAAGAACAGCGGCGTAAGCAGCAGCAGATAGCTGTCCTGCGGCTGAATGCCGTTATAGATCACAGCGACGATCAGCAGGGCCGCGAACAGGATCATCGTCATCTCCAGGGAGATGCTGCTCACATGCGCCAGCAGGACCAGACCGGCCAGAAACGCCATCACTCCATAAGGCAATATACAGCAGACCAGCGACAGCACCAGTTCCACAAGGACGCTGTTCAGGCGGGCCATCGCGCCAAGATTGCTGTTCAGCGTATGGAACACGACAAACCCGAACACAAACCGGATCGCCGGCGTGATAAACACATCATAGCTGGCATAAATACTCCTCAGTTTCTCCCGAAATACCCACAACCCAGTCATGATCTACGAACCTCCTTGCCAAGCTCTTTTGTCCTGTTCTGAAATTCATAGCGCTTCTCAAGGCGCTTCAGCCTGGCCATATATACTTTCATACCGCGGGCAGCATAATTATACCGCTTAAAACGCACAATAAACAGCACGGTCAGATATACCGTGAGACCGGCCAGATACCAGCTCCCGAACCCGATCACATAATCCCAGATCTCTGTCAGGCTGACAATGGAAAGGATATCTTCGATCTCGCCGAACGCCGCAAGGGCCAGCCCGACGCACCAGCACAGGCTGTATCCCAGAAATCCCTTAAAAAGGCTGCGCCCGATATAATCCCCGCGGTAGTACCGTCTGACAACAGCCAGCCGTCCGCCTTCGGCTTTCTCGAATATGGCGATTCCCGTCATCAGTTTAAGCTTTTCCTCATTCAACATGGGCCGTCACCTCACATGACCATAACATATCAATTTAGTATAGCACAGATTTGAGATCTTGGCGATAGAATAGAAGAAATTTTCCCATAAAATTTCTTTCTGCAAAGCGGGAGCAGGCACTCATGCCTGCTCCCCTGTCTTCTGTACCGTCTGCTGCTTTCTCTTTTTGGTTTTCTCGATCGGTATCACGCCGACATGTATGAATATAGGATAAAGATAACTGGCGCCGAATGTCCCCAGCTTCTTCGGACCGCTTATGGGCAGATCCTCACGCATAAGCTTCATGGCCATGCCGAAAGCCAGATTCACCGTGGACCGGGTGATGGATTTGTCCTTTCGGCTGACAAACATTTCGTAACCACGGATTGAATATGTAAACTGCAGATTCTTAGAGGTTACAAAGGGTACATCCTGATAAAGGATCAGCGCGTTCCAGAGAAGCGTCTCTGTCCTTGTCGCTTCCGGGCTCTCCCCTGCCAGTTCCCTGGCAATGGCCCCACGAAGCCGTTCCGACGCCTGCCGCCTTCTCTCCTCCAGCTGCCGGTCCCGCTGCATAAGCCCGTCTGCATCCCCCGATCCGTCCGCGGTCCTTTCCCGTTCCCGGCGGTTCCCGCATTCCGCGGCGCCGTGCCCATCTTCGCCGTATTTCAACATTTCATACTCACCCATCACGTATTCCTCTCGTCTGCCGGGGAACTTACTGTCTCTTACACATCTCCATTCTGCCTCTTCCGCCCGATCCTCCCGCAGCACATCCGCCTGACCGTGCGATTTACACGCTGATCTCCGCTTTCATGCCGAGAACGTCTTTGTTTGCCTCCAGGATGGGCTTTACGACCTCCGCCAGGAACTCCTCCACCTGCCTGGGCGCGCGTCCCACGTATAAAGCCGGCTCCATCGTCTTCTTCAGATCCTCCATCGTCAGGCCGAAGGCCGGATCCGCCGCGATCAGCTCCAGAAGATTATTATCAAGCCCCTTCTCCTTCACGTTCCGCCCGGCTTCCATGGACAGCTGGCGGATCCGCTCATGCAGCTCCTGCCGGTCGCCGCCGGCCTTCACCGCGTCCATCATAATATTCTCCGTGGCCATGAACGGCAGTTCCGCCATGAAATGCTTCTCGATGACCTTCGGGTACACCACCAGGCCGTCCACCACGTTCAGATAGAGGTCCAGGATGCCGTCGACAGCTAAAAATCCTTCCGGGATGCTCAAGCGCTTGTTGGCTGAGTCGTCCAGCGTCCGCTCGAACCACTGGGTGGACGCCACCAGCATCGGGTTCATCACGTCGCTCATCACATAGTTGGAAAGGGAAGCGATCCGCTCGCTGCGCATCGGGTTCCGCTTATACGCCATGGCTGAGGAACCGATCTGGTTCTTCTCGAAGGGCTCCTCCACTTCCTTGAGATGCTGAAGAAGCCTGATATCGTTGGAGAACTTGTGGGCGCTCTGTGCGATCTGGGCCAGGACATTTATCACCCGCGTATCGATCTTGCGGGAATAGGTCTGGCCGGATACCGGATAGCACTCCGTAAAGCCCATTTTCCGGGCGATCATCTGATCGGCCAGGCGGCATTTTTCATGATCGCCGTCAAACAGCTCCAGAAAGCTGGCCTGGGTGCCGGTGGTTCCCTTGGAACCCAGCATCTTCATGCTGCCCAGCACATGATCCAGATCCTCCAGATCCAGACACAGATCATGGAGCCACAGGGTGGCGCGCTTTCCCACGGTCGTGGGCTGGGCCGGCTGGAAATGGGTGAACGCCAGCGTGGGCTGGTCCTTATATTTCTCCGCGAACGCGGCCAGCTCCGCCATCACGTTCAGGAGCTTCGCGCGCACCAGGCGCAGGGCCTCGGTCATGATGATGATGTCGGTGTTGTCGCCTACGTAGCAGGAAGTCGCGCCCAGATGGATGATTCCCTTGGCGTTCGGGCACTGCTGCCCGTAGGCGTAGACGTGGGACATGACGTCGTGGCGCACCAGGCGCTCCCGCTCCTTCGCCACGTCGTAATTGATATCGTCCTGATGG
>CANQGA010000054.1 GCA_947600145.1 uncultured Lachnospiraceae bacterium
GCGGAGCGCGCAGCAGCGGGATCCGGCGGGTGCATTTCGGAACTGACGGAGAGCCGGTGCTGGATATGACGGAAGATCTGGATGTGGCGGAGAAATTCCGCACGGTACGGACGCGGCTGGTCGTGAGGCGTATGTAAACGGCGGCAGACGGATGCGGTTCGCCTGCCAGACCGTATAAGTATTAAGAAACAGAAAGTAAACCTGTAAGGAGACCGAATATGAGAGACAGAGAAAAAGCAAAACAGAGAGCGCGCGAGCTGGTGAGCCGGATGACCCTGGAGGAGAAAGCTGCCCAGCTCAAATTCGACGCGCCGGCAATTCCCCGGCTGAACGTGCCGGCGTACAACTGGTGGAATGAGGCGCTTCACGGCGTGGCGAGGGCCGGCGTGGCCACCAGCTTCCCCCAGGCGGTGGGCATGGCAGCGTCCTTCGACACGGAGCTTCTCGGCGAGGTTGGAAAGGTGGTCGCCGAGGAAGGCAGGGCCAAATACAATGCGGCCAGCAAAAAGGGCGACCGCGACATCTACAAAGGTCTGACGTTCTGGTCGCCCAACGTCAACATTTTCCGTGATCCCAGATGGGGCCGCGGCCAGGAGACGTACGGGGAGGATCCGTATCTGACCGGCGAGCTGGGCAGGGCGTTCGTGGAAGGCCTGCAGGGAGACGGAGAGTATCTGAAGGCGGCGGCCTGCGCCAAGCATTTCGCGGTTCATTCCGGGCCGGAGGCGCTGCGGCATGAGTTTGACGCCGAGGTGTCGGATAAGGACCTGTATGAGACGTATCTGCCCGCGTTTGAGAAGCTGGTGACGGAAGCCGGGGTGGAGGCGGTCATGGGCGCCTATAACCGTACCAACGGGGAACCATGCTGCGGCAGCAGGACGCTGATTAAGGAGATCCTGCGCGGAAAATGGAACTTCCAGGGGCATTTCGTCTCGGACTGCTGGGCGATCCGGGATTTCCACACAAGGCATATGGTGACGGCCACGGCGGAGGAATCCGCGGCGCTGGCGCTGAAGAACGGCTGCGACGTGAACTGCGGGAGCACATACCTGCATATCCTGAAGGCTTACCGGAAGGGCCTTGTGACGGAGGAGGATATCACCGCGGCGGCGGAACGGCTGTTCACCACCAGATTCCTGCTGGGGCTTTTCGATGAGACGGAGTACGATAAGATCGGCTATGACCGGATCGAATGCGAAGAGCATCTCAGGACGGCGGACCGGGCCGCGGCGGAAAGCGCGGTGCTTCTGAAGAATGACGGCATCCTGCCGCTTAAGAAGGATCAGTTAAAGTCCATTGGCGTGGTCGGTCCCAACGCCAACAGCAGGGCCGCCCTGATCGGGAACTACCACGGAACGTCTTCCAGATATATCACTGTGCTGGAAGGCATCCAGGACGAGGCGGAAGCCGCCGGGATCCGGGTGTATTATTCGGAGGGCTGCCACCTTTACAGGGAAAAGGTGGAGGGACTTGCGCACCCGCAGGACCGGATCAGCGAGGCGGTCAGCGTGGCGGAGCACAGCGACGTGGTCATCCTCTGCGTGGGACTGGACGAGACGCTGGAGGGCGAGGAAGGCGATACCGGCAACAGCTACGCTTCCGGCGACAAAAAGGATCTTCTGCTGCCTCAGCCCCAGAGGGAGCTGGCAGAGGCGGTTCTGCAGACCGGTAAGCCGACGGTGGTGCTGAATATGACCGGAAGCGCCATGGATCTGCGGTACGAGCAGGAACACGCCGGCGCGGTGATGCAGATCTGGTATCCGGGCGCAAGGGGAGGAAGGACCATCGCCAGGATCCTGTTCGGCGAACTGTCCCCGTCCGGGAAGCTGCCGGTCACCTTCTATAACAGCGCGGACGACCTGCCGCCCTTTGAGGATTATTCGATGAAAGGACGGACCTACCGGTATTTTGAGGGGACTCCTCTGTATCCCTTTGGTTACGGGCTGACCTACGGAGACGTGCGCGTGGAATCCGTAAGCTGCGGCGGGAAGACATTTTCCGCCATGCAGGCTGCGGGAGACGCGGTGAAGGCGGCTGCCGTCCAGCCTGACGGGGAGGTCACGCTGACTGTCCGGCTTACCAACCGGAGCGCCGTCGCCACAGAAGAAGTGGTTCAGGTCTACATAAAGGACACGGAATCCGCGTTCGCTCCGGCAAACGGCAGACTCTGCGCATTTGCGCGCGTATTCCTGAACGGCGGCGCGGACACGGATGTGGAGATCCGGCTGGATCAGGACGCGTTTACCATCGTGGACGAAAGCGGTGCGCGCAGACAGGACGGGCATCGTTTCCTGATAAGCGTCGGCCTGGGGCAGCCGGACAGGCGGACAAAGGAGCTGACCGGGAAGGATCCGGTTGTGTTCCGGCTGTGTAAGTAGGAGTATTTTCATAAGGGACGCGCAGAATGTCCGGTTCGCGACCGGCGTGTGCGCGTCCTTTTTCTGTCCTGTCAGCGCGTGAAAAATGTGCGGGCGCCCGATATTCTGCGGCCAAAAAATTTTACGATTCTTCTTGTGGCGGCAGGGGAGGTGTGATAGTATAAGGGGAGAATACGAGTTGTCATCAGGAGGGTGAACGGTTATGGGAAATGGACAGAAATATCAGATCGACACGGATGAGAACCGCGCGTTTCTGAAAGAGGTCGGGGAGGGAATCCTTCGGTTCGGGAAGAGATTTCCTTCGCCGGGAGGATCATCCTATTATCTCGGCGACGACGGTACGCCCTGGACGGACAGGCCCAGGGAGACCTGGATCACGTCCCGCATGGTCCATGTGTACAGCATCGGCCATATGATGGGCTATGAGGGCTGCGGACAATTGGCGGACCAGGGACTTAAGGGCCTGATGGGAGAGCTGCACGACGACGCGAACGGCGGCTGGTACGCGGGACTTAAGGCGGACGGAAGCTGTCTTCCGACCAAGCAGTGCTACGCCCACGCGTTCGTGATCCTGGCGGCCACCTCCGCGCTGCTGGCAGGGCGGGAAGGGGCGCAGAAGCTTCTGGAGGACGCCTGCAGGCTGTACGATGAGAAATTCTGGAACGAGGAAGAGGGATTGTCCTGCGATACCTGGAACACGGAATTTACGGAGCTTAACAGTTACCGCGGGCTCAACGCCAACATGCACACGGTGGAAGCGTTCCTTGCGGCGGCCGACGCGGCGGGGGATGAGAAGTACCGCGTCCGCGCGGGCAGGATCATCGGCCACGTGCTTGGCTGGGCAAAGCAGAACGACTGGCGCCTGCCGGAACATTTCTCCAGCAGCTGGGTCGCGGATCTGGAGTGCAATAAGGAGAAGCCGGACGATCCGTTCAAGCCTTACGGCGCGACGCCGGGCCACGGCATCGAGTGGGCGAGACTGATCACCCAGTGGGCGGTGTCTACATACGGAGCGGATTCGGAGAAGAGCGTTCCCTATCTGGAGACGGCGAAGAAGCTGTACCGCAGGGCTGTCTCCGACGCCTGGAACTGCGACGGGGCGCCGGGCATCGTCTATACGACGGACTGGAGCGGCACCGCGGTGGTCCATGACCGGATGCACTGGACGCTGGCGGAAGCCATCAACACCTCCGCGGTTCTGTACCGGCTCACGGGCGAAGAGGAATACGCCCGGGATTACGCGGCATTCATGGAGTACCTGGATACGACGGTTCTGGACCATGTCAACGGTTCCTGGTTCCACCAGCTGGATGAGAAGAACCGCCTTATGGGAACCGTATGGCCCGGCAAGTCGGATCTGTACCACGCGTTCCAGGCGACGCTGATCCCGTACAATGACCGGATCGGCCTGTCCATCGCTCCGGCGGTGAGATCCGCGCGGCAGGAGACGAAAGACAGATAACGTACGCGGCGTTTCCGCATGGGCGGAAGCTGCGAAGCAGTCACGAGGCGGGTGATCCCGCGGTCAGCGAAGGCCGTGGGATCATCCGCTTTTGGCTGCGCGGTTTTATTTCCCCTGCTGCCATCATAGACTGGTATGAAAATGCTTTCGGGAGGGGCTATGCAGGATCAGAAGATGGAAAATCTCCTGAATCTGGCCCTTGAGGCAACCGAGGAAGAGCGGGCGCGGTCGGATGACCTGGCGGCCGGTTATAACGGCGAGGAGCATACGTGGGAGCTGATCGTGAAGCACAGCGGCCCGTTTGAAAGCCTGACCGCGCAGCTGCGCGGGCGGGGCATAACGGCGGAGGCGGCCGGGCTTCTTAACAACTACGCGATCCTGACCGTGCCGGAATCCATGGTGGAGGCGGTGGCGGAGCTTAAACAGGTCGAATATGTGGAGAAACCGAAGCGGCTTTATTTTGCCGTGAGCGGGGCGCGGTCCGCATCCTGCATCACCGCCGTACAGGCTGCGGGTAGCGCGTTCGCGCCCTATCTGACGGGGCGCGGCGTGCTGGTGGCGGTTCTGGATTCCGGCATCGATTATTATCATGAGGATTTCAGAAATGAGGACGGGACCACGCGGATCGCCGCCCTGTGGGATCAGACGCTCGGCCGGGTCTTCACGAGGGAGGAGATCAATGAGGCGCTGGCGGCGGGGGACCGCCGGGAGGCCATGCGGATCGTGCCTTCGTCGGACGGAAGCGGCCACGGAACGGCTGTGGCGGGGATCGCGGCCGGCAGCGGCAGGGCAAGCGGCGGACAGTACCGGGGCGTGGCCGGTGAAAGCGGGCTTCTGGTGGTAAAGCTCGGAAACGCGGATCCGCTGGGATTTCCGAGGACCACGGAGCTGATGCGGGCCCTGGACTACACGGTGAGGTACGCGGCTGACGCGGGAATGCCTCTTGCCGTCAACGTGAGCTTCGGCAATACCTACGGCTCCCACGATGGAACCAGCCTCCTGGAGACGTATATCGATGAGATCGCCGGTTACGGCCGCTCCGCGATCGTTGTCGGAACCGGCAACGAGGGGAGCGGAAGAGGACATATCGCCGGAACGCTGACGGAACGGAACCCGGTGGATGTGGAACTGGCCGTCTCCGGGTTTGAGACGAACTTAAGCGTTCAGCTGTGGAAGGAATATGTGGATGAGATGCGGGTCACGCTGAAATCTCCGGACGGCCGGGAGTCGGGACCGCTTGCAGCGGGGCCGGCGGTTCTGGATTACGGGGATACCAGGATCCTTCTGTATTACGGGGAGCCGAGCCCTTACAGCCAGGCCCAGGAGATCTATTTCGATATGATGCCTCTGCGCGGGGATTACATGACCGGAGGCATCTGGAAATTCCGGCTGACTCCGGAGCGGATCATCCGCGGAAGCTATGATTTCTGGCTGCCGTCGTCGGCGGTGCTGAACCGCGCCACCGGCTTTCTCGGTGCGACTCCGGACACGACCCTGACGATCCCGTCCACGGCGCGCAGGATCCTTTCCGTCGGCGCTTACAACAGCGGCTGCCAGACCTACGCGGATTTCTCGGGCCGGGGATTCACGAGGATCACAAACCGGGTGAAGCCGGAGCTGGCGGCTCCGGGCGTGGGGCTTATGGCGCCGAAAGCCGGCGGCGGCTATGAGCAGGTGACGGGGACTTCCTTTGCGGCGCCGGTGGCCGCCGGCAGCGCGGCGCTTCTGATGCAGTGGGGGATCGCGGACGGCAACGACGCTTTTCTCTACGGAGAGAAGCTGAAGGCGTATCTGATCCGGGGCGCCCGGCAGCTTCCGGGCTATTCGTCCTGGCCGAATCCCCAGCTGGGCTGGGGCGTTTTATGCCTGCGGGACAGCCTGCCCATCTAAAAGAGAACATATGTTCGAAAATGGTTGATATTTTTCCGAAGGAGTGGTATAATGCCCTTGAGTGAAAGAACGCAGTTTTTGAGCGCTGCAGCCGCCGCAGGGCAGAGAGAGGAGGAAGGCGCCGTGGCAGAGAGGACGCATCAGGTTCACCGGTTCGAACCTGTTTATGATGAACATTCGAAGATCCTGATCCTCGGGACATTTCCCTCGGTGAAGTCCCGGGAGAACGGCTTCTTCTACGGGCATCCCCGGAACCGGTTCTGGGAGGTCCTGGCCCTGGTGACGGACAGCCGGACGCCGCGGGCGATCGAGGAGAAGAAGGAGTTTCTTCTGAGCCATTCCATCGCGGTCTGGGACGTGATCGCTTCCTGCGACATCGCGGGTTCCAGCGACGCCAGCATCACGAACGTGGTTCCCGCGGATCTGCGCCGGATCCTTTCGGCAAGCCCTGTCGAGCGGATCTGCGCCAACGGGGCGACGGCGAAGCGGCTGTATGACCGGTACCAGAGGAAGCAGTGCGGCAGGGAGATCATTCTCCTGCCGTCCACAAGTCCTGCCAACGCCTCCTGGACGACGGAGAGGCTGGCGGAGAGGTGGGGACAGCTGCTCTATCCGTCGGACGGGGCGTCTGTTTAATTCTGCTTAAATTTTACAGAAATAGATGCGGAATAGAGATTTTTATGATATAATCATTTTGTATGCGATTTTACAAGTGGTAAAATGAAAAGACTGAAAATATACATAGAACAGGGGGTGTCGGGATGCTGGCAAGAGAGATGCTTGAGAAGATGGAAGAAGACTGTCTCAGCCCTTACGCGGCTTTGAGCCGGAACACCCAGGGGAGGGACAGGCCGGAGCCGCTGTGCGATATGCGGCCGGAGTATCAGAGGGACCGCGACAGGATCCTTCACTGCAAATCATTCCGCCGGCTGAAGCACAAGACCCAGGTGTTTCTGGCGCCTGAGGGAGACCATTACCGGACCCGGCTGACCCACACGCTGGAGGTGTCGCAGATCGCGCGGACGATCGCCAAGACGCTCCGGCTGAATGAGAGCCTGACGGAAGCCATCGCCCTGGGCCATGATCTGGGCCATACGCCGTTCGGCCATTCCGGCGAGTTCGTGCTGAACCGGATCTGTGAGGACGGGTTTGTCCACGCGGTTCAGAGCGTGCGTGTGGTGGAGGTGCTGGAGAAGGACGGTCAGGGGCTGAACCTGACGAAGGAGGTGCGGGACGGGATCCTGAACCACCGGACCTCGGGGCACCCGTCTACGCTGGAAGGCGCCATTGTGCGGCTCTCCGACAAGATCGCCTATATCAACCATGACATTGACGACGCCATCCGCGCGAAGATCTTTACGGAGAAGGATCTGCCCCGGGAGTACACTCAGGTGCTGGGGGAGAGCGTGCGGGACAGGCTGAACAACATGATCCACGACGTGATCGCGCAGAGCATGGACAAGCCGGCGATTCTGATGTCGGCGGATGTGGAGAAGGCCATGCAGGGGCTTCGCGTCTGGATGTTCGCCAATGTTTACAGCGGCAGCGTCGCCAAGAGCGAGGAGAAGAAGGCGCAGCAGCTGATCGAGACCTTATACTCATACTATATCCGGCACGCGGATGAGCTGCCGGATGAATACCAGCGGCTGATGAGCGAGCGCGGTGAGAAGAAGTCGCGGGTGGTCTGCGATTATATCGCGGGCATGAGCGACAGCTACGCCATCGACCGTTTTGAGGAGCTGTTTGTTCCGAAGGCCTGGAAGGACTAAGGGGGGTGTTCTCATGTATTATCCGGATGATGTGGTGGAGGAGGTCCGCTCCAGAAGCGACATCGTGGATATTATTTCGGGATATGTGAAGCTGCAGAAGAAAGGGAGCAGCTATTTCGGACTGTGCCCGTTCCATCATGAGAAGTCTCCGTCCTTTTCCGTCTCGCCGAACAAGCAGATGTATTACTGTTTCGGGTGCGGCGCCGGCGGCAATGTCATCACATTTTTGATGGAATATGAGAATTATTCGTTCCCGGAGGCGTTAAAGGTCCTCGCGGACCGGGCGGGGATCGAGCTTCCGAAGCAGGAGATGACGAAGGAGGCCAGGGCCCAGGCGGACCTTAAGATGACGCTTCTGGAGATCAATAAGCTGGCGGCCAATTATTTTCACCATCAGCTGAAGCAGCCTCACGGCCAGATCGGATATGAGTATCTGTCAAAGCGCGGGCTGAGCGACGATACCATCCGTCATTTCGGGCTGGGCTACTCCAATAAGACCAGCGACGACCTGTACCGGTATCTGAAGGGAAAGGGCTACGGCGACGATATCCTGAAGGAGACTGGACTTTTCACCATCTCGGAGCGGGGGACGTGGGACAAGTTCTGGAACCGGGTCATGTTTCCGATCCTGGATACGAACAACCGCGTCATCGGCTTCGGCGGCCGCGTTATGGGGGACGGGGAACCCAAATACCTGAATTCCCCGGAGACGAAGCTGTTTGACAAGAGCCGGAACCTGTACGGGCTCAACTACGCCCGGAGCACCAGGGAGAAATATTTCCTCGTCTGCGAGGGCTATATGGATGTGATCGCCATGCACCAGGCCGGATTTACCAACGCGGTGGCTTCCCTGGGGACGGCGTTCACCACCCAGCACGCTTCGCTGATGAAGCGGTATACCTCTCAGGTGATCCTGACTTATGACAGTGACGACGCCGGCGTGAAAGCAGCTCTGCGGGCGATCCCGATCCTTAAGGAAGTCGGGATATCCTGCAAGGTCCTGAATATGAAGCCGTACAAGGATCCGGATGAATTCATAAAGAACCTGGGCGCCGACGCGTTCCGCGAACGGATCGAGGGGGCGAAGAACAGCTTTCTCTTCGAGATCGATGTGATGAAGCGGGGATATGACCTGGAGGATCCGGAGCAGAAGACGAACTTTTATACCGCGGTGGCCAGGAAGCTTCTGGAGTTTCCGGACGCGCTGGAGCGGGATAATTACATACAGGCGGTTTCCAGGGAACAGTTTATCAATTATCAGGATCTGAAGCAGCTGGTAAGCCGGACGGCGGCGCGCCTGGGACCTGCCTGGGCGGAGTCGAGGCAGACGGCACGGTACGAAGGACGTGAATCCGGAACCGGACGCGGGGCAGGATACGTCTCTGAACCGGCCGGGAGCGGCCGGGGCGGGACGCGGCCGGGGGGGACGGAAGCCTCCGGCAGGATGCGCGGATCGGGACCCGGCAGGAGGGAGAAGGAAGACGGGGCGAAGCAGTCCCAGAGGCTCCTTCTCACCTGGCTGATCGAGGATCCGCGTCTGTTTGACAAGATCCGCGGGATCATCACGCCGGATGATTTCCGGGAGGAGCTTTACCATACGGTAGCGACGATGGTATTTGAAGGACATGAGTCCGGGAACCTGTCGCCGGCAGGGATCCTGAACCATTTTATTAACGATGAAGAACAGTACAAGGAGGTAGCAGCGCTTTTCAATGCCAGCCTGAAAGACTCTCTCGGAAGTGAAGAGCAGAAGAAAGCGTTTTCGGAGACGGTGATGAAGGTGCGTAAGAACAGCCTGGATGAAGCCAGCAGGACGGCCTCGGATATCGGCCAGCTGCAGGAGATCATCAGGGCCCAGAGCGCACTTAAGACCCTGCATATTTCCCTTGATTAGGGCAAAACTATATGCAGACTACGGAAAGGTAGGACCTTATGGACGAGAAGGTATTGGGATTTGAAGAGAAACTGCAGCAGCTGCTGACGGAGGCCAGGAAGAAGCGCAACACCCTGGACAGTCAGGAGATCGAGAATTTCTTCGCGGGCGATGATCTGGATTCGGACAAATGGGACGCGGTCTATGATTTTCTTGACAATAACCGGGTCGACGTCATTCATATGGGGGCTGACGACAGTCTGGAACTGGATGAGGACCTGTTCCTGGACGATGAGATGGATCTGGATATGGAGGAAGAGATCAATCTGGAGAAGATCGATCTGTCCGTGCCGGAGGGAGTGGGGCTGGAAGATCCGGTCCGCATGTACTTAAAGGATATCGGGAAAATTCCGCTTCTGTCCAACGACGAGGAGATCGAGATCGCCAAGCGCATCGAGCTGGGGGATGAGAGCGCCAAAAAGCGCCTTGCGGAGGCGAATCTGCGGCTTGTGGTCAGCATCGCGAAACGGTATGTGGGGAGAGGGATGCAGTTTCTGGATCTGATCCAGGAGGGGAACCTGGGGCTGATCAAGGCAGTCGAGAAGTTTGACTATACCAAAGGCTATAAGTTCAGCACCTACGCTACCTGGTGGATCCGGCAGGCCATCACGCGGGCGATCGCGGACCAGGCCAGAACGATCCGGATCCCGGTTCATATGGTGGAGACGATCAACCGGCTGATCCGCACTTCCCGGCAGCTTCTGCAGGAGCTGGGACGGGAGCCCCAGCCGGAGGAGATCGCGGAGCGGATGGAGATGCCGGTGGACCGGGTGCGGGAGATCATGAAGATCTCGCAGGAGCCGGTGTCGCTGGAGACTCCC
Source organism: uncultured Lachnospiraceae bacterium (assembly GCA_947600145.1). GTDB lineage: Bacteria > Bacillota > Clostridia > Lachnospirales > Lachnospiraceae > UBA3402. The sequence goes on from CANQGA010000054.1 coordinate 10,254, forward strand.
ATCGGCGAGGAGGAGGACAGCCATCTGGGCGACTTCCTTCCGGACGACCATGTGGCGGTCCCGGCGGACGTGGCGACCTATACGCTGCTTCACGAGCAGCTTCTGGAGGTGCTGGAGACGCTGACGGACCGGGAGCAGAAAGTATTAAAGCTGCGGTTCGGGCTTGACGACGGAAGGCCGAGGACGCTTGAGGAGGTCGGGAAGGAATTCAATGTGACCCGGGAGCGGATCCGTCAGATCGAGGCCAAGGCGCTGAGAAAGCTCAGGCATCCCAGCAGGAGCAAGAAACTGAAAGATTATCTGAATGAATAACGGCGCTGCGGCGGATTGCGGTCCGGCCGCGGCCGCGCGGCGGGAGCGGTGGTTAGCGATGAAGGCAGGTCAGGATGACCAAAATGACAACAGCACGCGGGTGAATCTGTCCGAACGGCTGGAGCTTGTTGTCTCTTTCGTGGAGAAAGGAAGCCGCCCGGCCGATGTGGGAACCGATCACGGCTACGTGCCCATCGCCCTGGTGGAGCGTGGGATCGCGCCGGAAGCGCTTGCCATGGATGTGCGCGAGGGGCCGCTTGCCAGGGCCCGGGAGCATATCAGCCGTCACGGCCTGTCCGAAAAGATCCGGACGCGCATGAGCGACGGTGTGACGGCTCTGGAGGAAGGAGAAGCCGATACGGTCATTGCCGCGGGCATGGGCGGGGAGCTGATCATACATATTCTGCGGGACGGAAGGAGACTGTGGGATTCTGTGGCGCACTGGATTTTGTCTCCCCAGTCGGAGCCGGAGAAGGTGCGGGTCTTCCTGCAGGAGAACGGTTTTTGCATCCGGCGGGAAGCGATGCTTTCGGAGGACGGAATCTATTATGTGGTCATGGACGCTGTCCGCGGACGGATGGAGCCGCTTGACGGGGCGCAGGCATTCTACGGCCCGTGCCTGATCCGGGATCGCGATCCGGTCCTTAAGGAGTATCTGGTTCGGGAGAAAGGAGTCCTTGAGCGGATCCTTGCCGGTCTTGGGAACCGGAACAGTACAGGCGCGGCGGCGCGGAGGGAAGAGCTGTCAGCCAGGCTGGCTCTCGTTGAGAGGACGCTCGAGAAGTGGCGTATGATACAGGATGGAGGAGATCATGATGAAATGTGCTGAATGGATAGAACGGTTGAATGAGCTGGCTCCGGAGACTTGTGCCTGCAGCTGGGATAATCCGGGGCTTCTGACAGGACGGTCGGATAAGGAGATACGGAAGGTTCTGGTCGCGCTGGACGCCACGGACGCGGTGGTTGAACAGGCGGTGCGGGAACAGGCGGACATTCTGCTGACCCATCATCCTCTGATCTTTACGCCGGTCAGGCATATAAACGACGGCGATTTTATCGGCAGGCGTCTGCTTGCCCTGATCCGGAATGATATCTGCTGCTACGCGATGCATACGAATTTTGACGCCGCGCCGGGCTGTATGGCGGATCTGGCCGCGGCCAGACTGCACCTTCTGGAAGGACATCCGCTGGAAGTCATGGGAGAGGCCGACGGCGCCGAGTACGGGATCGGCAAAGCTGGAATCCTTCTGAAGGCGCTTCCGCTTAAGGAGCTGGCCGGACAGGTGAAGGAAGCGTTCGGACTGCCCTGTGTGACGGTCTACGGTTCAGAGCAGGTGACCGGGCTTGTGCGCCGGGCGGCGATCTGCCCGGGATCGGGCAGGGGTATGGCGGAAGCGGCGAAGAAGGCCGGCGCCCAGGTGCTTATCACAGGGGATATCGGCCATCACGACGGGATCGACGCCGCGGCGGACGGTGTGGCGATCATTGACGCGGGACATTACGGCCTTGAGCACATTTTTGTGGATTTTATGGCGGATTACTGCCGGGAGAAGATCGATCCATCCGCGGTGATCCTGAAAGCGCCGGTCTGTTTTCCGGCCAGGGTGTGGTAGAGATGCCGGCGGACGAGGAAGAACGGGGCCGGAATCGCCGGAACGCGCGAGGAAGAACGGGGCCGGAATCGCCGGAACGCGCGAGGAAGAACGGGGCCTGAGACGGGTCCGGGCCGGCGCGGAGACAGAAGGGGGAAGTGATCATTGAAAGTTTATATTGAGGGAAAAGAGAGAGAATACGAGCCGGGAACAAGGATCTATGAGATCGTGGATCAGTTTCAGGCTGATCATCCATACGATATCATCCTGGCGTCGGTTGACGGCAAGCTTTCGGAGCTCCATAAGAAGCTGAAAAGCGACAGTCACATCCGCTTTATCACGACGGCGGAGAAGCCCGGGATGCAGACTTACCAGCGCAGCGCTACGCTGATCATGCTGAAGGCGTTCTATGAGGTAGTGGGCGCGGATAAGATCGAGAAGGTGGCGGTGGATTTCTCCATCGGAAAAGGCTTTTTCGTAGACGCCAGAGGCGATTTTGCCATTACGGAGGAGCTGCTTTCGCGCGTGAAGGCGAAGATGCATGAGTACGTGGAGCGCCGGATCCCGTTCATGAAGCGGAGCGTCAGCACCCAGGACGCTGTGGAGCTGTTCGAGCGGTATCGGATGTATGACAAGGCGAGGCTGTTCTCCTACCGCCGGGTGTCGCGGGTGAATCTTTACAGCCTGGACGGATTTGAGGACTATTTCTACGGATATATGGCGCAGAATTCCGGATATATCCGGTACTTTGACCTGATACCCTATGAGTACGGCTTCGTGCTGATGCTGCCGACGCTCGCGGAACCGACGAAGGTGCCGGAGTTTGTTCCCAGCCGGAAGCTGTTCGGGGTGCTCAGGGAGTCCTCCGAATGGGGCGAGAAGATGGAGATCGCCGACGTGGGCGCGCTGAATGAGAAGATCTGCATGGGCAGGGCAGCGGATATGATCCTGATCCAGGAAGCGCTTCAGGAGAAGCGGATCGGACAGATCGCGGAGATGATCGCCCGGCAGCCGGATAAGAAATTTATCATGATCGCGGGACCGTCCTCTTCCGGCAAGACGACATTCTCCCACAGGCTGTCGATCCAGCTGCGCGCGCTGGGACTTAAGCCGCATCCGATCGCGGTGGATGATTATTTTGTCAATCGGGAGGACAGCCCGCGGGATGAGTCCGGCAACTACAATTTTGAGTGCCTTGAGAGCCTGGACGTTAAGCAGTTCAATGAGGACATGAACCGGCTGCTGGCCGGCGAGACCGTGGAGATGCCGCGTTATAACTTTGTCATCGGCGAGCGGGAGTATAAGGGAGATTTCCTGAAGCTGGGACCGGAGGATATCCTGGTGATCGAAGGCATTCACTGCTTAAACGACCGGCTGTCCTATACGCTTCCGGCGCAGAGTAAGTTTAAGATCTATATCAGCGCCCTGACGCAGCTGAATATCGACGAACACAACCGGATCCCAACCACGGACGGACGTCTGATCCGCCGGATGGTGCGTGACGCCAGGACCAGGGGGATCTCCGCCAGGGAGACGATCAGCCGGTGGCCGTCCGTGCGGCGGGGAGAGGAGGAGAATATCTTCCCGTTCCAGGAAGAGGCGGACGTGATGTTTAACTCCGCGCTGGTCTATGAGCTGGCGGTATTAAAGCAGTACGCGGAACCGCTGCTGTTCCAGATCCCCAGGGACTGCGAGGAATATGTTGAGGCAAAGCGTCTGCTTAAGTTTCTCGATTATTTCCTGGGAGTGGACAGCGAGAATATCCCGCGCAATTCCATTGCCCGCGAGTTCATCGGCGGCAGCTGCTTCCCGGTGTAGTGGGCGGCGTCAGAAAGAGGTTGGAAATCTGAACATTGTATGATAAGATGATAAATGAGCAAGACAGATGATCGCTGCCGCGGGACCGAAAGGCCGCGGGGGAGGAAAGTCCGGGCTTCACAGGGCAGGATACCAGATAACGTCTGGCGGAGGCGACTCCAGAGACAGTGCAACAGAAATATACCGCCGGCTCCGGCCGGTAAGGGTGGAAGGGCAGTGTAAGAGACTACCGCCCGGGTGGTAACATCCGGGGCACATGTAAACCTTATCCGAAGCAAGACCGAACAGAAAGCGTAAGGTGGCCCGCCTGCTTTCGGGTAGGTCGCTCGAGCCTGACGGTGACGTCAGGCCTAGATAGATGATCATCCACGACATAACCCGGCTTATCGTCTTGCTCATTTTTCATAAATGTGATTCGAAAGCGTTAAATCAACGAAAGGGGAGAAAACCATGGGCAGAATGGGGAAAATGTTTCTGGGAAGCCTGCTGTGCGGTCTTTTCCTGACCGGCGCGGCTGTGACCGCGTCTGCCGCTCAGGCGATCGGCACGGTGAACCTGGATATCGTGCCCTATGACCAGCTGTATAATATGAGTCCGGGCGATGTGGTCGAGGGAAGCGAGGATGAGGTCGACGTTTCCGGCGGTCCCTATTGGGTTTCGGACTGCACGATCTCCGGCAATTCGCAGACGATGAAGGATTCTTATACCTATACGATCGAGATTCAGGCGTCCAGCGGGTATTATTTTACCAGTGATACGCTGGTATCGGTCTACGGGGCCTATGAAGTGGATATGTATCTGCGCACGACCCAGAGGATGCGCGTGCGGGCGCGGGCTTACCCGTATTGCGTGCTGGCTCATGTGAATAATATCCAGATCGACGAATCGGAGAAGAAAGCGACATGGGATCCGGTGCCGGGCGCGAAGAGCTATTCCGTTTATGTCTACTACGAAAATGCCAACGGCGATCTGCGGTCCGCGAAGAAGAGCGCTTCGAAGCCGGAGATAAGTCTGAGCAGTTATATCGGCAAATACAGTAATGTCGATGTTTCCGTACGCGCGGTGCGGGGCAGTTCGACCGCGGACCGTTATCTGGCGGAATCAGAGTATGTCTATTCCAGCGGCAGGGTCGACGATGAGCATTACATCGACCAGTATGAGTTTAACCATATTCCTACGGCGACGAACCGGCTGGCGGCCGGGGGGATCACCGGAGATACGACAGGTTCGCTCTATCCCGGAACGACCGGGCCGGGGACAGGCGGCCCCGGTACAGGAGGACCCGGCAGTCTGACTCCGGCGGGAACCCCGGGCGGTCCTGGCACAGGCCAGGGACAGGCGGGCTATTTCGGCTGGCAGGGCAGCGGCAATACATGGTATTATCTGATCAATGGGGTCCGGGCCACGGGATGGCTTTCCATCACGCCGGACGAATGGTATTTCCTGTACGACAACGGCCTTATGGCGGCGGGATGGTTTAATGACAACGGGATCATCTATCTGCTGAATCCCAATCATGACGGAACCTACGGCAAAATGCTGGCAGGCCGGCAGTTTGTCAACGGAAACTGGTATTATTTCAACGAGGTCCACGACGGCACTTACGGCGCCATGTATATGAACCGGTATGTGCCGGGAGGCGGGTACGCCGGGCCGGACGGGATCATCCGCTGAGTGAACGCGCTGTACTCGCGCGGGATCATCTGTCAAGTGAAATCTGCTGTAGCGGCGCGGGATCAATCCGTTGAGCGGAATCTGCCTCACTGGCGCGGGATCATCCGCCGTCGGGCAATGAATTCACATTTACGTGCAGAAAGGCTGCCGCAGAGCGCCGGGAGAGACCCGGAAGGCTTTACGGCAGCCTGTTTAGTAATTGTGAACCTGATACGAAAGGAAACCTCCGTCAGCTGCCGTATTTCTCTTCGCAGTACAGGCAGCGGTAGGTTTCGGTCTTCTCATCCGACAGATAGAATACGTCCGGCAGCTCCTGCTCGATGGAGGTGATGCAGCGGGGATTCTTGCAGTGGATCACATTGGTGATCCGCTTGGGCAGTTTCAGCCGCTTTTTCTCCACGATCTTGTCGTCGCGGATCACATTGACCGTGATATTGTGGTCGATATAGCCGAGGATATCCAGATTTAAGTTCTCCATCGGCCCCTCGATCTTGATGATGTCCTTGCGGCCCATCTTGTTGCTGCGCGCGTTCTTGATGATCGCCACCTGGCATTCCAGCTTGTCCAGCCCCAGGTGATAGTAGATCTCCAGGCTTCTGCCGGCCTGGATATGATCCAGGACGATGCCTTCATTCAATCCGCTGATGTTCAGCATGGCTTTTCCACCTCCAGCAATGTCATAATCAGTGCCATCCGCACATAAACTCCATATTGGACCTGTCTGAAATAGGCGGCCCTCGGGTCTTTGTCCACCTCTACGGAGATCTCATTGACGCGGGGCAGCGGATGCAGGACGAACATGTCCTCCTTGGCCAGCTTCATCTTGGCCTTGTCCAGAATGTAGGAATCCTTCAGGCGGATGTAATCCTCTTCATTGAAGAACCGCTCCCTCTGCACGCGGGTCATATAGAGGATGTCCAGCTCCGGCATCGCCTCGTCCAGATTCCAGACTTCCCTGTAGTCAACGCCCTTCGCGTCCAGCACATCCTTGCGGATGTAGCCGGGAACACGCAGCTCCGGCGGGGAGATCAGGATGAAGCGGATGCCCGGATAACGGACCAGGGCGTTGATCAGAGAGTGGACCGTGCGCCCGAATTTCAGGTCGCCGCACAGACCGACCGTCATATGGTCCAGGCGGCCTTTTAAGGACCGGATGGTCATCAGGTCGGTCAGCGTCTGGGTCGGATGCTGATGTCCTCCGTCGCCGGCGTTGATCACCGGGATCGTAGAATTGTTGGCCGCCACCAGCGGAGCGCCCTCTTTGGGATGGCGCATGGCGCAGATGTCGGCATAGCAGGAAATGATCCGGATCGTGTCCGCCACGCTCTCGCCTTTGGCTGCCGAGCTGGAATCGGCAGAAGAAAAGCCAAGAACACTTCCGCCCAGGGATAACATGGCGGATTCAAAACTCAATCGAGTTCGTGTACTTGGCTCATAGAATAATGTGGCTAACTTTTTGCCCTCACATACGTGGGCGTATCGGGGAAGGTTGTGCTCGATATCGACGGCGAGATCGAGCAGCTGACTGGTCTCTTCGACGGAGAAATCCAGCGGATTCAACAAGTGTCTCATATGCCTCTCCTTCATGGAACGCCGCGGCGCCTAAGACCGCCGGCAAAATATTATCGCATTTTATTATAGCGGATTTTCTGCCGGAATGCTATACCTTTTTGCGAAAATGTGCAGCGGAATCGTTTGAAAACAGAGCCGTTTCCGGGCTGATGACTGTGGTTTAAGGAAATCGTAATAAACATTAAGAATAAAATCATAGGAAAATGACAGGAAGCCATGTAAACTGATATATTAGATAATTATCCGGATTTTGGAGGTGTGCTTTGACAGACGAAAGGGTTCCGATTATCCAGGTAAAAAACCTATATAAGATCTACCGGGTCGGAGAAACCCGTGTCCACGCCCTGGACGGCGTGGATTTTACGGTGTATAAGGGGGAATTCTGCGCCATCGTCGGGCCTTCCGGGTCCGGCAAATCCACGCTGCTCAATATGCTGGCGGGGCTGGAGAAGCCCACCAAGGGCCAGATCGTCATCGACAGGATCCATATCGAGAACATGACGGAGAACCAGCTGGTGGAGTTCCGCCGCAAGAGGGTCGGATTTATTTTTCAGTCCTACAATCTCCTGCAGACGATGAACGCGCTGGAGAACGTGGCCCTGCCGCTTTCCTTTCGCGGCGTGCCGAAGAAGAAGCGCAATGAGATCGCCGCGAAATACCTGAAGCTGGTAGGGCTTGAGAAGCAGATGAAGCATATGGCCAACGCCATGTCCGGCGGCCAGCAGCAGCGTGTCGGCATCGCCAGGGCGCTGGCGGTGAATCCGAAGATCATTTTCGCGGACGAGCCCACCGGCAACCTGGATTCGAAGACCACGCTGGAGATCCTCAGGCTGATGCAGCAGGTGGTGCGGGAGCAGAACCAGACTCTGGTGATGGTCACTCATGATAATAACCTGGCTTCCTACGCGGACAGGCAGTTCCATATCGTGGACGGCAAGATCGTGAAGATCGTCGAGCGGGAGGCTCCGGCCGGAGCGGATCAGGGGGCCGGCGACGCGGATCCGGAAGAGCGACCGGTCGGCGGGACGCTGGATCCGGAAGAGCATGCGGTCGGCGGGAGGCCGGATCCAGAAGAGCATGCGGTCGGCGGGAGGCCGGATCCAGAAGAGCATGCGGTCGGCGGGACGCCGGATCTGCCGGCGGACGAGCCGGCATAGAGTCGTTAGTCAGAAAGAAAGGCAGGGAGATCTGATATGAACAGAATTTGGAAGCGGATAATGATCGGGGCGATGGCGGCGGTTCTGATGGTGGTGTTATTGCCTTGGAGAAATATGATAGTCAGGGCAGATTTGTTTGATTACTCTAGCAACTGCTATGTTGATCAATCGTCTATTTCTCGCGGAAAAATTGGGAAAAGTATGAATGTCACATTCGTAATTACTAATCGTGAGGCAAAGGATTGGAAAGACGTAAAAGTATCGATTGATCGTTACATGGATTATGGATATGAGGAGTATGTTTTTCCTTTTGAAAAAACAGCAGAAAAAACGTTAGGTGGAGGAATATCTGTTGATGGACATAAAAGTGTATCTATACCAGTGAGAGTCAGAGCTGATTTAGCAGAAGGATATTACGGAGTTTCTATTAATATTGAAGTAAAACATGAGGGGGAAAATGAGTTCCATTCTATTAGCGGGAGTGAGAGCGTATATATTTACGTCTCCATGCCCACCGGCACCGGCGACGAAGATCCGGAAGACGTCAACAAGCAGATCGCCTTCTCTCTCGGCGAAGGGCAGGCGACCCCTTACGGTGTCTACCCAAACGTACTGAATTTTGCCATCAATATGCGTAATTCCGGCCTGTCCGAGGCGCGGGA
>CANQGA010000055.1 GCA_947600145.1 uncultured Lachnospiraceae bacterium
TTAAGATGCGGGCCGGAACCGGCCGGCGCGTGGCGCTTCTGGATCTGGGCGCGAAAAAGAATATCGCCCAGTCCCTGACGGAGCGGGGATGCCAGGTGACGGTCTATCCCAGCGACACGACTGCGGAGGAGATCCTGGCCGCCCATCCGGACGGCATCATGCTCAGCAACGGCCCCGGCGATCCCAAGGAGAATGTGGAGGTGATCCGCCAGATCCGGAAGCTCTACGAATCCGACGTACCGATCTTCGCGATCTGCCTGGGACACCAGCTGATGGCGCTGGCCACCGGCGCGGATACTTATAAATTAAAATACGGCCACCGGGGCGGCAACCATCCGGTGAAGGACCTGGCGACCGGGCGCGTCTACATTTCCTCCCAGAACCACGGCTACGCGGTGGATACGGACAGCCTGGATCCGAACGTGGCGGTGCCCGCCTTCGTCAATGTGAACGACGGCACCAACGAGGGACTCCGCTATGTGGGCAAGAACATTTTCACGGTCCAGTACCATCCGGAGGCCTGTCCGGGGCCCCAGGATTCCGGCTACCTGTTTGACCGTTTCCTTAAGATGATGGAGGTGAGCGCAGATGCCTAAGAATCCGGATATCAGGAAGGTGCTTATGCTGGGCAGCGGCCCCATCATCATCGGACAGGCGGCGGAGTTCGACTATGCCGGGACCCAGGCCTGCCGTTCGCTGAAAGAGGAAGGCATCGAGGTGGTGCTCTTAAATTCCAACCCGGCCACGATCATGACCGACAAGGACATCGCCGACCGGGTCTACATCGAGCCTCTGACCCTGGAGGTGGTGGAGCAGCTGATCCTCAAAGAGAAGCCGGACAGCGTGCTGCCTACCCTGGGCGGCCAGGCGGGGCTGAATCTGGCCATGGAGCTGGAGGAGGCCGGTTTCCTGAAGGAACATAACGTGCGCCTGATCGGAACGACGGCGGCCACGATCAAGAAGGCGGAGGACCGCCTGGAATTCAAGGAGACGATGGAGAAGATCGGCGAGCCCGTGGCTCCGTCCCAGGTGGTGGAGTCGGTGGAGGAGGGCATCGCGTTTACCAATACCATCGGCTATCCGGTGGTGCTGCGTCCGGCCTACACGCTGGGCGGCAGCGGAGGCGGCATCGCCAGAAACCAGGAGCAGCTGGTGGAGATCCTGCAGAACGGCCTGCGTCTGTCCCGGGTGGGGCAGGTTCTGGTGGAGCGCTGCATCGCCGGATGGAAGGAGATCGAGTACGAGGTCATGCGCGACAGCGCCGGCAACGTGATCACGGTCTGCAATATGGAAAATATCGATCCGGTGGGCGTCCATACCGGCGACAGCATCGTGGTGGCCCCGTCCCAGACGCTGGGCGACAAGGAGTACCAGATGCTGCGTACTTCGGCGCTCAATATCATCACCGAGCTGGGGATCACCGGCGGCTGCAACGTCCAGTTCGCCCTGCATCCCACGTCCTTCGAATACTGCGTCATCGAGGTAAACCCCCGCGTCAGCCGTTCGTCGGCCCTGGCTTCCAAGGCCACCGGCTACCCCATCGCCAAGGTGGCGGCCAAGATCGCGTTAGGTTACACGCTGGACGAGATCAAGAACGCGGTGACGAAGAAGACCTACGCCAGCTTCGAGCCGATGCTGGATTACTGCGTCGTGAAGATGCCCAGGCTTCCCTTCGATAAATTTATCAGCGCGAAGCGTAACCTTGGTACGCAGATGAAAGCGACCGGAGAGGTTATGAGCATCTGCACCAATTTCGAGGGGGCGCTGATGAAGGCGATCCGCTCCCTGGAGCAGCATGTGGACTGCCTGCGCTCCTATGATTTTACGGGCTTAAATGACGAGGAGCTGGAAGCGCAGCTGGCGAAGGTGGACGATCGGCGCATCTGGGTCATCGCCGAGGCGCTGCGCCGCGGGTTCTCCTACGATAAGATCCATGAGATCACGATGATCGACCACTGGTTCATCGACAAGCTGGCGATCCTGACGGAGATGGAGGCTGCGCTTGAGAAGGGGCCGTTGACGCCGGAGCTTCTCGCCGAGGCCAAGCGCATCGAGTTCCCCGACAATGTGATCGCCCGCTTAAGCGGCGTTCCGGAGGCGGAGATAAAGGCTATGCGCCGCGCAAACGGCATCACGGCTGCCTATAAGATGGTGGATACCTGCGCCGCGGAGTTCGCGGCGGAGACGCCTTACTATTACTCCTGCTTCGGCAGCGAGAATGAGGTGGAGCCACAGCCGGAAGACGAGCGCAGCCGGAAGAAAGTTCTGGTCCTGGGCTCCGGCCCCATCCGCATCGGCCAGGGCATCGAGTTTGATTTCTGCTCGGTCCACAGCACATGGGCGTTTGAGAAGGAAGGCTATGAGACCATCATCGTCAACAATAACCCGGAGACGGTCAGCACCGACTTCGACATCGCGGACAAGCTGTATTTCGAGCCGCTGACGCCGGAGGACGTGGAGTCCATCGTGGATCTGGAGAAACCCGACGGGGCCGTAGTCCAGTTCGGCGGCCAGACGGCCATCAAGCTGACCGAGTCCCTGATGAAAATGGGCGTGCCGATCCTGGGAACCGCGGCGGAGGATGTGGACGCGGCGGAGGACCGGGAGCTGTTCGACCGGATCCTGGAGAAATGCCGGATCCCGCGGCCGGCGGGGCACACTGTCTTTACGGCGGAGGAAGCCAAGGCTGCGGCTCACGATCTGGGCTATCCGGTTCTGGTGCGCCCGTCCTACGTATTGGGCGGCCAGGGCATGCAGATCTGCGTCAGCGACCACGATATCGACGAATTCATCGGCATCATCAACCAGATCGCACAGGACCACCCGATCCTGGTGGACAAATACATCGTCGGCAAGGAGATCGAGGTGGACGCGGTCTGCGACGGCACCGACATCCTGATCCCCGGCATCATGGAGCACATTGAGCGGACCGGCATCCATTCCGGCGACAGCATCTCCGTCTATCCGGCCCCCAGCATCACGCCGAAGGTGGAGGCGACGCTGGTGGACTATACGGAGAAGCTGGCCCGCGCCCTTCATGTGAAGGGCATGATCAATATCCAGTTCATCGTGGCGGACGAGAAGGTCTACATCATCGAGGTGAACCCCCGATCCTCCCGCACGGTGCCTTATATCAGCAAGGTGACCGGGATTCCCATCGTGCCTCTGGCGACCCAGGTGATCTGCGGCCACAGCCTGCGCGAGCTGGGCTACGAGCCGGGGCTTCAGAAGAAGGCGGACTATATCGCGATCAAGATGCCGGTGTTCTCCTTCGAGAAGATCCGCGGCGCCGATATCAGCCTGGGGCCGGAGATGAAGTCTACCGGCGAATGCCTTGGGATCGCGAAGACATTTAACGAGGCGCTCTATAAGGCGTTTGAGGGCGCCGGGATCAAGCTTCCGAAGCATAAGAACATGATCATCACGGTGCGCGACGAGGACAAGGAAGACGTCGTGGAGATCGCCAGAAGGTTCGCGGCGGTGGGATACAGGATCTTTTCCACGAAGGGAACGGCGAAGGTCTTAAACGCCCACGGCGTCCGCGCGGTGGCGGTCAATAAGATCGAACAGGAGTCGCCGAATATGCTGGACCTGATCCTGGGCCATCAGATCGATCTGGTCATCGACACGCCGCAGCAGGGAGCGGAGCGCAGCCACGACGGCTTCGTGATCCGCCGCAACGCCATCGAGACCGGCGTCCATGTGCTGACATCGTTAGATACGGCGGGCGCGCTGGCGACCAGCCTGGAGAACCGGGCGAGGGAGCTGACGCTTATCGATATCGCGACTGTCAAAGGAAAATAGTGCTGCCTGAAGAGGCGAAAAGGACTCCCTTCCGTTTTACAGAGGGGAGTCCTCGTTTTTCAGATACCGCAGAGCCATTTCATAGGCTTTCAGCCGTCCGTCTTTTAAGTATTCCTCCAGCTCGTCCTTCATTTCCAGAAACAGGCTGACGATCGAGGGAGAAAATCTTGTCCCCGATCGTTCAGCGACTCTTTGAAGCGCCTCGTCGAGAGGCAGCGGCGGGTTGGTATAGTCGATCGTATCGTCCAGAAGCCGGGTGAAATAGGCGGCCAGGGATACGATGTCCACGATCGCCTGGTTCTCGTGCTCCCGCGGATCATAGTCTGCGGGGTATCCTCTGAGGTTGTTATAATAAAAATGATGTCCTTTGGCCGCGTCGGCGAAGAGTTTTGTGGATTCGCACCGTTTCAGGATGTTCGCGCCGATCTCCACATGATAGTGGAACAGCTCCTGTTCCTCTTTCAGCCAGTTCCTCCCGGTCATGGTCGTCATGTGGGCAAAATTCAGCTGCCCGATATTGTGAAACATTCCGCAGTCATAGGCCAGCTGCGCCAGCTTTTCCCGCGAGGCCAGGACTTCGTCCGTACTCGCGCATCCCAGAACGCCGGTCAGAAGCTCCGGCCGTCTGTCGGCGATCCGGTCCAGGATCATCCGCGACACACTGGCTGTCATCTGGAGATAGACGAAGGTCTCCGGGGAGCGGCAGACTGCCAGCTGCAGCAGGAAGTCCCGCTGCATGATACCGTCCGGATATTCGATGAAGCTGATAAAGGTGTTCATCAGGTTCCGGACGAAATAGATGGTTATCTTCTCCGGCGGCACACTGCGCGCATAGCGCAGCATCATCCGGTACATGTGCCCGAGCACTTCCTTCTTGGCGGCTTTGAACAGGCCGTCTTTGGACAGATATTCCGCGTATAAGGCAGGCAGGAACAGATTGGCATAGATGCCTTCGTCGGAAAAATCAGACATATTCCTCTGCATATACAGCTCCTCCATGATCGTAAGGAGCTGCCCAAGCGTCAGGATGCCGCAATGGTACTGGGCGGTATTGTAGGTCATGCGCCAGCGGGTAGAGACCGGGCGTCCTGTCCGGCGGCTTATTTCCTGCTGCTTTTCCCACACGTACTCCGCGGACTCCATGACCTCCCGGGTCACCCGGGCGCTGGCCAGGCCGGTGCGCAGGAAGGAGAGGCCGGTGGTCCGCTCCTGATGGCTTTTGTAAATGTAGGTCTCCCACGGCAGGGACGGAGTTTTCTGCTGGTATACAGGATCCGTCAGGGTCTGGAGGGAACGGCGGAGGATCTGCATTTTCTTTTCGCCGTACTCCACATTGCCGGTATTATAACCCAGCGCCAGGTTGCCCATCGAGCGGTGGATGTAGCCGCGGATCTCGGGATCTTCGATCTCGTCGTAGTTCTTGATATAAGCGGCCGCTTCCCCGAACAGCATCTGCATTTTCCAGCGGTAGCGGTAAGGATCCGTGACTTCGATCAGTGAATTCAGATGGAAAAGGGTCATGCCCGTATTGTAGAGCTCACGGATCAGCATGTCTCGGAGTTTGTAATGTCTTGCATAGACGATCAGCGAATTATGGATCGCGTAAGCCAGTATTACATCCTGATTGCCGGGCATCAGCGCGTTCGCGAATTCTTCCAGACCGGCCACATCCTCCGCGGAAGCGGTGATGATATCGTCCAGAAGAGGAAACAGGTTCTTCCGCAGCAGAACCGTATTTTCCTCCACGAGAACGCGGATCCTGTCGCGCTTTTCCTGCCGGGCGCTTAAGAAATGCTCCGCGTCCAGCCCCAGGTCGGAGACGGTGTCGCTTAAGAGCACGACCTGTTTCAGATTCTCGATGTATGACAGCTGGTAGTCCTTCATCGGCCGCCCCTCCCCAGAAAATAGTCCAGGGTGGAATACACCTGATTCATGTCAAGGGGCTTGGCGATATGGGCGTTCATACCGGCGTCCAGGGAATTCTTCACATCCTCCACGAAGGCGTTGGCCGTCATGGCGACGATGGGGATATCCTGGGCGTCTGCGCAGTCCAGCGCCCGGATCGCCCGGGTGGCGTCCAGACCGTTCATCACCGGCATCTGGATGTCCATCAGGATCATATCGTAATAGTCCGGCGAGGTCTCGGCGAACCGTTCCACCGCCTCCCGGCCGTTTTCCACGGTTTCGATCTGCAGATTGGCCATGCCCAGCAGTTCCAGGGCGATCTCGCGGTTGATCTCATTATCCTCAGCCAGCAGGATCCGCTTGCCGCGGAAATTCCACCGCTGTCCGCCGTCCTCGCTGAGAAGCTGCTTCGCCTCTTCCGTGAAAGCGTAAAGTCCGGCCGAGAGCCTTGTCCGGAACAGGGGCAGGGGGATGAACGCGTCCACGCCCGCCCGCGTATAGACATACTCCATCTGGCTCCAGTCGCCTTCGGACAGCAGAAGGATCGGGAAATCCGCGCCCATCCGCTGCCTTACCTGGGGCAGGAAGAGGAGCATCTCCACGCCGTTCACCTTCTCGGCGGTCAGCAGAGCGAAGTATTCTTCATCGGAGAACGCCATATCGTTGATCAGGTCTACGGCGGTGTCCGCGCTGTCCGCCACGTCCGCGGAAATGCCGAGAAGACCGAGCATTCCGCATATCTGCTCAACCTGTTCTCTGCGGTCGTTGAAAAGAAGCACACGACGGCCGGAAAGCGCCTGCCTGTGGCGTTCCTCCTGATCCGGACTGGCGGTAAACGGGATCTCCACAAAGAAACAGCTGCCTTCATGGATCCTGCTCTCCACCGTGATCGTGCCTCCCATCAGTTCCACCAGGTTCTTGGTGATCGCCATGCCGAGGCCGGTGCCCTGGATCTTATTGGTGGTGGATTTCTCTTCGCGCTCGAAGGCCACGAAGATCCGCTGAAGGAATTCCTGGCTCATGCCGATGCCGTTATCCTGTACTTTGAGCTTCAAAAACACCCGATTCGGCTCGCCGGCGGGAACTACCTCCACCGTCATCTCCACATCGCCGCCGGCGGGAGTGAATTTGACCGCGTTGGACAGAAGATTGATGCAGATCTGCTTCAGGCGCACACTGTCCCCGCGCAGCCTCTCCTCGGCCATCTGTCCCAGCTTTAATGAAAAATGCAGTTTTCCCGCGTCTGCCTGGGGGCGGATCACGGTCAGCACCTCATGGAGCAGATCCGCAAGATCCACATCCTCCTCCTGAAGAAGGATCCGCCCGCTCTCGATGCGGGACATATCCAGGACTTCATTCAGAAGCGACATCATGTGGCCCGAGGCCACCTTGATCTTGTTCAGACATTCCTTCACGCGGGCGGGGATGTCCTCCTGCATCAGGGCGATGTCGGTCATGCCGATGATGGCGCCCATGGGCGTGCGGATATCGTGGGACATCTCCGAGAGAAAGCTGGTTTTGGCCTTGTTGGCCATGATGGCGTCATTCAGGGTGCGCCGGTTCTCCTGATAGTATTCATTGACGTTATGAAGCATACAGATACGGCGGCCCTCCCAGGCGAAAGGAACCAGAGAATAGGCGCAGCCGTTCAAAAAACAGAAGAAAGGAACTGTCTCCGTGTCGGGACATGATCCCGCTGCAGTGAGCCGCGCCGCGATCTCCTCAGGAATGAAATCCATCAGAGACGCCCCCTGGCATAAGAGGTCGGCAGCGCGGTTCTGACAGACCGGCTTGTATCCGTCGGCGGTTTCCTCCAGTACAAGGACCGGAAGGGTGACGTCTCCCCATACCGATACGAGCTTGTCGTAATTGTCCATGCGTTTTCTCCTTACGAAAATAAAAAATACCACATTTCCCCTAAATATCATTATATAACGAAAAATTATGTTTGGCAACAATAACTGTAGTGAAAGATGGGCGGTTTGCCGATGGGCGGATTGATGCAAAACTGTCTGTTTTTGTTGCGGAAGGGCGATATTTGGTGTAATATAAAAACCAGGAGGAGTGAAATTTATGGGATTTGTGAAAAGAGGGACAGTGCTTGCGCTGGCGTTCCTGACCGTCTTAAGCCTTTCAGCCTGCGGCGAGCGGAGAACAGGAACGCTGAAGATCGGCGTGAAGGCGGATGTGGCGAATTTCGGGCTTTATGACGAGGAATCGGGCCGGTATTCCGGCATGGAGATCGATCTGGCGGAGCAGCTCTGCGAGGATCTTGGCTACGCCCAGGCGGAGTTTGTGTCCGTGACCAGCGCGGAGCGTGAGGCGGCCCTGGATGAGGGAAAGGTGGATATGGTCATCGCGACCTTCACGATCACGGATGAGAGGCGGGAGAAGTACCATATCTCGCCGGTCTATTATACGGACAGCATGGCCGTCATGGTGGAAGATTCCAGCCTGATCACGGATATGGCCGGACTTACGGACTGCAGGGTCGGCGTCATGAAGGGAACCAGCCATGCCAGGCTTTTCGCGGAGTATCTGGCGGAGCGGGGGATCATCCCGGCCTTTGACAGCGGAAGCTTTGAGACGGCTGCCTTTGACGGCGGCGTGACATTTGTCGAATATGACTCCTACAGGGAGGCGTCCGACGCCCTGGAATACGGAGATGTGGACGCGTTTACCGCGGACTGGTCGATTTTAAGCGGCTTCCGCGGCGCGGGGCGGACGATCCTTGAGGAAACGTTTTCCGCGCAGGAATACGGCGTTTATACGACAAAGAACTCCTCGCTTGCCGACCGGCTTGACGAGGCGGTCGAGGCAAGGCTGGCTGACGGAACCATCGACAGACTGAAGCTGAAATGGGGGAACTGACCATGTTCAAAAAAAGAGATAGATCCGACGCCGTTCAGGCGGAAGCCGTTCAGATGGAAGCCGATCAGGCAGGCGGAATTCAGACGGAAGAGGTTCAGGCAGACGAAGCTCAGGCGGATGCCGTCCAGATGGACGCTTCTGAGAAACGGTATGTGAATATGCGCACGGTTATTGCCGCTGTTATATCCGTCGCGGTGATCGCCGCGGCAACGCTTGTGATCGCCGCCGCGCGGTTCAGGCTGACCCGCGAGCAGATATTCGACACCAACCGCGTCAGGATCGACACGGTGATCAGGGCTCTGGAAACCGGCGGAATGGAGAATGACGAGCTGATCGACGAGTATGACCAGCTCTATATCGCCAAGCTTAAGAACACCTGGTACTACTATGACGATCTCGGAAGCGTATCCTTTGACGACGGATTCGCGCGGGATGCCGCGGAGTACGCCGGCGTGGAAGCTGCCGCCGTCATCGACGGCGATGGCAATGCCTATGCGGCGTATAACTGTGATTATGATTTCACCAGGAAGCGTTTCAGGATGCTCCGGGAGGGGCTTAAGGAGGACGGTACGTCGGAACCGTTCAGCATTTATTACGAAGAAAGCGTGAAGCGGTTCTACGGGATCCGGCTGCACTCCGGACGAATTCTGGTCTTTGTGGTCGACTGGACCGGTACGGAACGCAATATTGAGACCATGACGTCCTGGGAGGCGGTGCTGCGCGGTATGGCAGGCGTGGATACGGTCTCCTTCGCCGTGTCCCTTCAGGATTATTCGTTCCTGTATAATCCGATCGACGACCTGACCGGCAGGGACGCCCTTCAGAACGGCGTGCCCATCGAGGCTTTGGGCGAGACCTACGAGGGGATCCTCACCTTCGGGGGGGAAGACTGGTGCGCGGTCGGAAAGCAGTGGAACGATGCCGTCGTGTTTGTTCTGACAAGGACGACCACGGATCTGACCAATGATCTGATCCTGATCGTTTTTATCGCCATCATATTTATCATTTTTGTGATCCTGGTCAGCGTTTACGCGACTATCATCAACCGGGACAATATCCGGACCGGGCGGATGCCCCGTTATATCCCTCTGCTGAAAGGGAGATTTTTCTTTAATGTCTCCGCGGCGGAGAAGCTGTTCCCGATCGCTGTCCTTGGCTTCGCGGCGACGACCGGGCTGACCTTCTATATCCAGTCGGTGAACGCCCTGGCCTCTGTGGCTTATGAATCCAACCAGGCGATCGATGAGATCAGCAACAAGCTGGCCGCCAATACCCGCGACGCCGAGGTGCTGAACGAGGAATACAAGGCGCTTTTCCTGAATAAGTGCGAGATGCTGACGGAGATGCTCGAGGAGAATCCCCAGTATATCTTTAATTACGACCCGGAGAGCGAGAATGTACATGAGCATCCGGTCGTGAGGGACGCGTCCGGCCGGATCACGGACGGTCTGGACAGCTACGGGAATCCCATCTATTCGATCAGCGAGCATCCGTTCCTGCAGAGCCTGGCCCGGATCAACGCGGTCGAGCGCTTCCAGATCGTGGATGAGAGCGGGCGGACTGTAGCGGTCAATGACGACAGATGGTATTATTCCATGTCAGGCGACAGCAACAGCCAGTCGTACCCGTTCTGGGAGATCCTGGCTGAGCACAGGGATTTCTACGCCCAGGATCTCAGACTGGACGACGAGGGAAATTATTCCCAGTATATCGGCAGCGCGTTTTACTATTATACTGTGGAGAATGAGGACGGCAGCACCGGCTACGTGCCGAAGAGCGCCTATCAGATGCAGCTGGACGGCGAGTGGACCGGCAGGCCCATCGAGAAGCACCGGGGACTTCTGCAGATCAGTATCGCGCCGGAGCGTCTGCGGACCGTGATGGAGACCGCCACGCTGCCCTATGTGGCTGCCCATACGACGATCCACGGCACCGGGTTTACGGTGATCTGCAGCTCGGATGAGAATTATACCTGCGTTTATTCGCCGAAACCCGCGGATATCGGACGGTCTGCCATCGCCATGGGCTGCAGTCCGGGCGCGTTCAACCCGACCGGCGAGATGTACAACGGGATCGAGACCGTGAATGGAGATACATATTTTCAGACGTTCAAGCTGGTAAACGACCTGTATATCGGAACCGCGGTGCCGCTTTCGACCGTGAACGCGACGCGCGGCGGCATCACGCTGGCAGCGCTTTTCGCGTCCTTTTTCGGACTCCTGATCCTCTGCGTCTATGCCTGCTTTTTCGGGGCCCGCGAGGAGCAGATGTATATCGATAATGCCGATGAAGTGGAGAGGCGCGCCCGCAACGACCAGGAAACCATCACCGTGACCATGCCTTCCGGCAAGACCCACAAGGTACGTCCGGTGGCGGCCCGCTGGGATGTGGAGTACATTCCGTGGGAGGAGAAGACGTCGGAGCAGAAGTTCTCGGCGGTCTCGAAGGTGATCTTCCATGTGTTCGCGACATTCCTTTTCATCTGTATCATAGGATCGCGATGGGGATTTTTCTCGATCGACGCCATCAATTATGTGTATGAGGGCGTGTGGACAAAGGGCTTTAATATTTTCGCGATGACCAACTGCGCGATCACGCTGATCACGGTCTTTGTTATCGCCAATATGCTTGAGATCCTGATCAACCAGCTGTCGGTGAATATCGGGAGCCGCGCGGAGACGCTGGGCCATCTGTTTGCCTCGGTACTCCGCTACGGAACGGCGCTGTTCGCCCTGTTCTATTCGCTGTACCTGTGCGGTCTGGATACGGGGAGCCTCCTGGCGTCTGCCGGGATCCTCTCTCTGGTCATCGGTCTCGGCGCCCAGAGCATGATCCAGGATATCCTGGCGGGCGTGTTCATCGTCTTTGAGGGAGAGTTCCGCGTCGGAGATATCGTGACCGTCGGGGACTTCAGGGGCAATGTGCTGGATATCGGACTTCGGACTACCAAGATCCAGGACGCAGCCAAGAATATTAAAGTATTCAATAATTCGAGCCTGTCGGGCATCATCAACATGACGAAAGAGGCGTCCTTCGCGGCGGTGGATATTGGGATCGAATACGGTGAATCGCTGGAGAGGGTGGAGGCGGTTCTGGAAGAAGAACTGCCGAAGCTCCGCAATAAGATGCCTGAGATCATGGACGGACCGTTCTATAGGGGAGTGTCGGCGCTGGGCGACAGCAGCGTGATGATCAAGATCACCGCCATGTGCAGGGAGCAGAACCGGATGCAGCTGAGCCGTAACCTGAACCGGGAGCTCCTCCTGATCTTTAAGCGTAACCATATCAATGTTCCGTTCCCGCAGGTCACGCTCAGTTATCTGCGGGAAAAAGAGGATACGGAGGCGGCAGATGAAAAGGATAAGCCGGAGGTTTCTGGACTTCCGAACGAATAGACTGAGAGGACAGGAGTCTGACCGGATCGCGCGCCGCGCCGCGTGCGTTCTTCTGGCGCTTGTGTTTGTCGGGGCGTCGGCGCCTGGGATCCGTGCCATGGCGGCCTTTGGGGCGGCAGAATCCGCACGGCCGGCTGCGGAGGCCGAAAATGCGGAGTACGCGGTGCCGGACGGAGGGGCCGCAGCCGCAGAGTCCGGAGTGTCGGACGGAGAGACCGGTGCTTCAGGGGACGCTCAGCCGGGCGGGGAGGCCGCAGCCGCAGAGTCAGAGGTGCCGGATGAGGCATTCGGGGCGGCGGAGCCCGCATGGCCGGACGAGGCCTTCGGGGTCCCGGAGTCCGCGCGGCCGGACGAGGCCTTCGGGGTTCCGGAGTCCGCGCGGCCGGATGGGGCCTTTGGGACTGCGGAGTCCGGACAGTCAGTCGCGGGGACCGGCGCCGCTGAGTCTGCGCAGGAGGGTGCTGCCCCCGGAGTTCCGGAGTCCGCGCGTCTGGATACGGCCTTCGGAGTTGCGGAGTCCGCGCGTCCGGCTTCGGAGACCGGCTCAGCGGAACCGGCGCAGCCGGACGCGGGATCCGGCTCAGAAGGCGGAGATCCCTTCGGGGACAGGCCGATCGACTCCACAGCCGCCGGTACGGCGGTCCTGATGGGGGCGGGCATCTATACGGTCGCCCGAAAGCAGTGGATCGAGAAGAAGAACAAGCAGAAGGAATACGTCTATTTCGAGAACCATACGAAGAACGGAACCCTGCGCGATGAAGAGAGGTATCTCGATTAGGAGTTGCTGAAAGGGCGGGAGCATTTATGACATTGGACGAATTTTTCCGGGATAACCCGAAAGCGGCGCTGGCATTCTCCGGCGGCGTGGATTCCACGTATCTGCTCTGGGCCGCGGTCCAGGCGGGCGCGCGGATGCGGGCGTATTATGTGAGGTCCGCGTTTCAGCCGCGGTTCGAGTATGAGGACGCGGAGCGGGCGGCGCGGGAGATCGGCGCGGATATGCGGGTGCTGACGCTTGACGTGCTGTCGGCGCCGCATGTGAGAGAGAATCCGGCCGACCGGTGCTATTACTGCAAGCAGGCGATCTTTTCTGCCATTCTGGCCGCGGCCGGAGAGGACGGTTATCCGCTGGTGCTTGACGGCACCAACGCCTCCGACGACGCGGGGGACCGGCCCGGGATGCGGGCGCTGCGCGAGCTTTCGGTGCGTTCGCCGCTGCGGGAATGCGGGATAACGAAGGCGGAGGTGCGGAGGCTCTCGCGGGAGGCGGGACTGTTTACCTGGGATAAACCGGCGTATGCGTGTCTGGCGACGAGGATTCCCGCCGGAGAGGAGATCACCGGGGAGAAGCTGGCCCGCACGGAGGCGGCGGAGAGCTATCTGGCTTCTCTGGGATTTCGCGATTTCCGGGTGCGTCTTCTTGACGGATGCGCCAGGATCCAGATACGCCCGGAACAGATCGGACTCCTTGCAAAGCGCCGGGAAGAGATCCTTAAAGAGCTTAAAAAGTCTTACCGGGCGGTGCTCTGGGATCTGGAGACCCGGTAAACTGACGCCGGAATGGGAACGGCGGTATAAGGGGAGAACAGCGGTATGAATAATGAGATCAGACGGATACTGGAAGCAGTGCGGTCGGGCGGAATGTCCGTGGACGACGCGCTTCTTAAGATCAAGAAGGAACCGTTTGAGGATATCGGCTTCGCGAAGGTGGATCTGCACCGCAAGATACGTCAGGGAGCGGCGGAGGTCGTCTACGGAGCCGGGAAGACGCCGGAGCAGATCATCGGGATCCTTGACGTGATGAAAAGCCATGGACAGGATCGCGTCCTGATCACCAGACTGTCCGCGGAATCCGCGGAGCGGGTGGCGGAAGCGCATCCTGTGGATTATTACAGGGAAGCCCGTGTCGGTATTATCGGCGGTTTTCCAAAACCGGACGGCATCGGCCGGATCGTGGTGGCTACCGGCGGAACCAGCGATATTCCGGTGGCGGAAGAGGCGGCGCTGACCGCGCAGGTCCTGGGCAATGAGGCAGTTCGCCTTTACGATGTGGGCGTGGCGGGGCTTCACCGGACGCTCGCCCATCTGGACGATATCATGGGCGCCAGTGTCATTATCGCCATCGCGGGGATGGAGGGAGCCCTGGCCAGCGTCATCGGGGGCCTGGCGGACTGCCCGGTGATCGCGGTGCCGACAAGCGTCGGCTACGGCGCGTCCTTCGGCGGGCTTTCAGCTCTTCTGTCCATGCTGAATTCCTGCGCCAGCGGCGTGTCGGTGGTGAATATTGACAACGGGTTCGGGGCCGGTTATCTGGCCAGTATGATCAACCATATGGACGCGAAGCGCTGACGGGCGAAGCGCGGCCCGGCTCTGCCGGCAAAAGGCGGTTGAGAGTCCGGCTCTGCCGGCAAAATGCGGTTGAGAGTGACGCCGGGCAAAAGATTCGGTAAGAGAGAAAAACTGCGGAAAAGGAAAGGGAGAACGATCATGAGAACTTTATATCTGGACTGCGGAATGGGAGCGGCGGGAGATATGCTGACGGCGGCGCTTCTGGAGCTTCTGCCCCGGGAAGACGCGGAACGGTTCCTGTCGGAGATGAACGGACTGGGACTGCCCGGCGTGCGGATCGAGCGGGAGGCATCGGTGAAATGCGGGATCACGGGGACTCATATCAAGGTGACGGTAGATGGAGCCGAGGAGGAGAGTCACGACCACGTGCATGGTCATCCCCATGACTGCGGCGGCGAGGCAGGACATCACGCACACGGCGACGAGCGCTGCGGCGGTGAGGCAGGGCATCACGCGCGCGGCGACGATCACGATCACGTGCATGGACACCACGATCACAGTCATACTCATCATCACAGCAGCCTCCATGATATTGAGCATATTGTCCGGGATCATCTTTTGCTTCCCGCTTCTGTGAGAGATCCGAAGAAGGTCCGGGAGGATATTCTGGCGGTTTACCGGCTGATCGCCGAGGCGGAAAGCCATGCCCACGGCGTACCGGTGCCGGAGATCCATTTCCACGAAGTGGGGACGATGGACGCCATCGCCGATGTGACGGCGGTCTGCCTTCTGATGGACCGGCTGGCTCCCGATGAGGTGGCGGTCTCGCCGGTCCACGTGGGAAGCGGTCAGGTCCGCTGCGCCCACGGCATTCTTCCGGTGCCGGCTCCGGCTACGGCCTATATCCTGCGGGATGTGCCGGTCTACGGAGGAAGCGTGAAGGGAGAACTGTGTACGCCGACGGGGGCGGCGCTTCTGAAGCATTTCGCGGACCGGTTCGGCGATATGCCTGTGATGCGTACCCGCGCTGTCGGTTACGGTATGGGGAAAAAGGATTTCGAGGCGGCGAACTGCGTCCGCGCCATGCTGGGCGATACGGAAGACCGGACGGATACAGTGCTTGAGCTGTCCTGCAATGTGGACGATATGACCGCGGAGGAGATCGGATTTGCCGTGGAACGCCTGCTCGACGGCGGGGCGCTGGACGTCTATACGATTCCGATCGGGATGAAGAAGTCACGGCCCGGTACGCTGCTGCGCGTGATGTGCCGCGAGGAAGCACGGGCGGAGATGCTGCGTCTGATCTATCTGCACACTTCCACCATCGGCGTCCGTGAAGCGCGGCTTTGCCGCTATGTGCTGGACCGGAAGGAGACTGAGCTGGATACGCCTTACGGCTGCATCCGGCGCAAAGACTGCTCCGGCTACGGCGTCAGCCGTTCGAAGCTGGAATACGAAGATCTGGCGCGTGTCGCCAGAGAACAGGGGATAAGCCTCGCGCAGGCCCGCGAACTGATCGGAAGACAGGGCGGCGAACCGTAGGGCGGGCGGATCCATGGACCGGTTCCGCCGGGGGCCGCGCCATCCAAACTTCCCGCGCTATTCAAAAAGATACCGGATATATTCCGCGGCAGTATCGGCCCGCGGCGTGTTGGCGATGACGCCGAGATAGACGCTGCCGTTAAAGCCGGCGCGGCGGATCACCGGGGATTGGGAGAGTTCCAGAGCCATCGGAAAATCTTCCGTGACCGCGTAGTATTCGACGGAAGGATCCAGCCGGACGTCCGTGGCGTTGTCCTCCAGGACGGCGGTGCCGGTGGTCAGGGCGGAGCGAAGCGTTTCCATTTTTTCAAAGCCGGAAAGGTGTTCCGTCAGGAAATCCTCCATATTGATCAGATAGCCTTCCTGTGCGAAAGCGTCGAAGGCCTCCCGGTCCATGAGGACCACGTCGAGCTGTTCCCCATCGATGGTCGCCAGGATCTTCACCCGCGACGCGTAGACGTATTCATAATAGGGACTGTTCTCGTCCGAGGTCAGATAGAGGCCGGTATAAAGCCGCATTCTGTTCCTGGCGGCGTCTGTCCCGGTATCGGCGAGAAATCCGCCGTCTAAGTCATTAAGCAGGTCGCCGCCGGCGGTGACATTGACCAGGCCGGTGTAAAGGACGACGTCTTTGTGGGTCGCTTTTCCGTAAATGTTGTAGCCGACGATATAAGCCAGGATCAGGAATACCGCGATGGGAAGCTTATAGTAGTCCCAGATATAGCGGACTTTGCCTCTTGCGTTCAGGGACTTAAATTTGCGGCGTTCTTCTTCCATGACCGGATTTTTCATTGCGGCGGATCCTTTCTTTTTAATTACTCGTCGTTTTCACGCGCTTCTTCATAATTGGATGCTTTCGTCTCCAGCTGCCCCAGCACGTTGATCATCAGAAATGAGCAGAGAAAGGCGCATGTTCCTTCGCCGAACACGATGACGGGAAGGAAGACGTTGATGATGACCACCAGCATGGCGAAATGGATCGCCGCCGTCAGGGCGGTGCAGAAGAGGAAACGCATTCCCACCATCAGGGCGTTTTTGAGGGTGCGGAATGCGGTATTCTCAAACCGCGCCATGATCGGGAACACCCACAGCAGGATGATGCCGTAGCCCACCAGCAGGACGATGAAAACGGCGGTCCCCACGGCCCAGAAGATGTTCTCAAAGCGCATATGGTAGAACACGTAACCGTCCACTCCCAAAAGGATCCCAAATGCCAGCAGGATCAGCCAGACGATGGTGGACTGGCGAAAATTTTCCTTAAATGCATTAAAGAAGCCGGACGTCAGACGTCCCTCCTCGTTCTTCGCCATCTTGAGGGTCATCTGGTACAGGGCGGTGGTGGCGGCGCCGGCTGTGACGATGGGGATACAGCAGACCATCCAGAGAATATTTAAGTAAGCGCTGTATACCAGCCTTGTGATAAATGACATGGCCGGACCTTCCGGATCCAGTAAACGACTCATGGGGTACCTCCTTCATATATTTCCTATCCTTCCGTCGACTCCCTGTAGATCAGTTCCGTCTCTGTGTGCATGATCCGGTAGTTCAGTTCCGGTTCCCGGATGCGGGACAGCAGAAGCTGGACCGCCGCGAAGCCCATGATCTGGCTGTGGATGTGGATCGTGGTCAGCGTCGGCGTCATGATCCGGGATTCCGGCGAATCGTCGAAGCCGCAGAGCCAGACATCCTTCGGGACGGAGAGGCCCAGCCGCTTGAGAACGGTGACGACGTCGATGGCGACGAAATCGTTGGCGCAGAGAAAGACGTCGGGCATCCGGTCGAGTCCGCCCAGCTGTTCGGTCAGATAGGCCCGGTAGGCGTCCCGGTCCAGGTGTCGCAGGCCTTCCTGGGTCCGGGTCAGGCAGAAACGCTCGTCGATGGGAAGTCCCAGCGTGAACATGGCGCCGCGGAATGCCATATAGCGCTCGTAGAAGGACTGGCAGTGCAGGTATTCGCCGATGAAGCCGATCCGCGTCCGGCCGCGCCGCGCCATCTCGCTGATAAAGCGGTAGATCTCGGTCTGGTTGTCCATATACAGCCGGTCTGTCTCCAGCGGGCGTTCGAAGCCGTCGGCGGGAGTGTCGATGAAGAGCGTAGGGATCCCCTGGCTGCAGATCATGTGACTGTACGCGTGATCAAAGATCTCCACGCACACGATGCCGGCGGTCCGGTCCGGATTAAAGGACGCCGGCAGCCGTCCCGCCGCCTGATCTTCATAATAGACCCGGTGCAGGGTCAGGCTGTAGCCGGCCTGGGTCAGCTCCCTTTGAAATTTGTCCAGGATAACGGAAGCGATATGGGAACCGCCCAGCGCCGAGCCGGTCAGAAGGGCGATCTCCCTTTTATCGTCGGGCCCCGGAAAAGAGGGCGATGTCCTGGCCGGATCCGTCAGGGCCATGTAGGAAAACTGCTTGTAGCCCATTTCCTGCGCCTTCTTAAGGACTTTCTCCCTGGTCGCGTCGGCCAGGATGCCGGTGTTGTTGATCGCCTTGGAAACGGTGTTGCGCGAGACGCCCAGCGCGTCCGCGATGTCCTGGATCGTGACTCGTTCTGCCATGTAACCCCCTCCTGAGAAGTTTCCATATATATGTGCCGCTGCGTCAACTTGTGCATATGCCTAATTCACTGTCTCTATTATAATGCACAAATCAAAATGTGTCAAATGTAAAAATGTAAATATTTTAGTATAATTGTATGTGCAAGATGCAAAATTCGGACAATAACTGGCGGGGTAAGCCGCACAAGATGTGCATAGTGCGCGTTCACGGTGGAAAATATCCAACCCGGGCAAAAAATAATTTGTGCAAATGTTAAAATTTGTATTGACTAAATGTAAAATAAGTGGTATAAATGATTTACACAAATCCGAATGATATTTTTACAAATGCACAAACAAACGGCTGACAAATCCATTTTCCATTCTTATCGGCCGCGAAATTCGGAGAACGTGTGAGGAAGGAGGAACACATTCTATGAAACAGAAAAAAGAAGCGGCGGGACTGCACAACTCGCT
>CANQGA010000056.1 GCA_947600145.1 uncultured Lachnospiraceae bacterium
GGCTTTAAGTTCAAATGGAACATGGGCTGGATGCACGACTTCCTGGAATACATGAAGCTGGATCCCTATTTCCGCAAATACAACCACAACAAGATGACCTTCGCCATGACCTATTCCACCAGCGAGAATTTCATCCTGGTGCTGTCCCACGACGAGGTGGTCCATCTGAAATGCTCCATGATCAGCAAGATGCCCGGCATCTATGAGGACAAATTCGCCAACTTAAAGGTGGGCTATACCTTCATGATCGGCCATCCCGGCAAGAAGCTGCTGTTCATGGGCCAGGATTTCGCCCAGTGGCACGAGTGGGACGAAAAGGTGTCCCTGGACTGGCATCTGGCCGACGAGCCGCTTCATAAGGATGTGCAGAACTATTTCAGCGACCTGCTGCACATCTACCGCCAGTACCCGGCCCTGTACTCCCTGGACTACGACTGGAACGGCTTTGCCTGGGTCAACGCCGACGACGCCGACCGCAGCATCTTCAGCTTTATCCGCTACGACGAGACGAAGAAAAAGAGCCTGCTGTTCGTCTGCAACTTCACGCCGATGGAGCGCTCCGACTACCGGGTGGGCGTGCCGAAGCGCGGCGATTACACGCTGATCCTGGACCAGACCCACGGCGCGTACAAACGCGGCGAGGAGAAGAAAGTCTTTAAGGCGAAGAAGGGCGAGTGCGACGGCCAGCCCTATTCCTTCTCCTACCCGCTGCCGGCTTACGGCACTGCGATCTTCCGGTTCTGAGAACGTAATCCACTCCGCGCCGGGACTTTCCCGCAGCCATAAGCGGATTCCCGGCGCGGATCATCATTTCACGAAGGCGAGGTGCTCCTCATGCAGACGATCCTGGTCTGTGACGACGATAAACAGATCGTTGAAGCCATCGATATCTACCTGACCGGCGAGGGCTTTCAGGTGATCAAGGCCTATGACGGCTACGAAGCCCTGGAGCTTCTGGAGAACAACCAGGTGGACCTGATGGTGGTAGACGTGATGATGCCGGGTCTCGACGGCATCCGCACGACGCTGAAGGTGCGCGAGACCAGCAGCATCCCGATCATCATCCTCTCCGCCAAGTCGGAGGACAACGACAAGATCCTCGGGCTCAATATCGGCGCGGACGATTACATTTCCAAGCCATTTAATCCGCTGGAGCTGGTGGCCCGGGTCAAATCCCACCTGCGCCGCTACACCCAGCTGGGCAATATGACCTCCCAGACCGCCGAGAACGTCTATAAATGCGGCGGTCTGCAGATCAACGACGACAACAAGGAGGTCCTGGTGGACGGGGAGCTGATCAAGCTGACGCCCATCGAGTACAATATCCTCCTTCTCCTGGTGAAGAACGCCGGCAAGGTGTTCTCCATCGACGAGATCTATGAGCAGATCTGGAACGAGGAGGCCATCGGCGCCGACAACACGGTGGCCGTCCACATCCGCCATATCCGCGAGAAGATCGAGATCAACCCGCGGGAGCCCCGCTACCTGAAGGTGGTCTGGGGCGTCGGCTACAAGATTGAAAAACAGTAGGAGATACCCTATGAAACGCGGACTCATT
Source organism: uncultured Lachnospiraceae bacterium (assembly GCA_947600145.1). Lineage (GTDB taxonomy): Bacteria > Bacillota > Clostridia > Lachnospirales > Lachnospiraceae > UBA3402. The sequence goes on from CANQGA010000056.1 coordinate 1,559, forward strand.
CCCATTGCCGTCAAGAAACAGTCGGTGATCCTTCTTCACCTTCTGTTTCTCTGTTTAAGCTTCGCCGGGATCACGTTCATCATTTTCAATGAGAACTACGGGCGGGGCTTAAGCTGGCTGCGGGAAGAGGACTACGCGGACACCCGCCAGTTCACACGGCAGCTGGAAGAGGACGTGGACAATATCTTCCGCTACGTCCGCTATAAGGATCTTCTTGAGCTGGACGGCGAGGTCAATCTGGACGCGGAAATGTTCTGCGTCACCTACACCTCCGGCAACACCAAGATCTACACCTTAAGCGAAGCGGTCAGCTACGCGAGGCGGCTCGGATATTATCTGAACAGCGCCTTCGAGGTGGACGGCGGTCCGGATACCCACGAGTGGGAAGCCTACGGCTTTACCTCCCCCTATGTGGAGTGGAAGGCATACGCGCCCGACGAGGTATCCCAGGGGCCGGGCGACGCCTTCTCCTCTCTGGAGGAGCTGTCGGTGCAGGTGCTGAATGTGCTGGGCGAATACTATCAGGTGCGCGTCAACTATCTGGACCAGCCCTCGAACCTGTATTTCCGGGTATCGTACGTGGACGATTTCGGGCAGGAGCTTCTCTATACCAACGCGGCGAAGCTGACCAATGAACAACTGCGCGGCATGGGCCGCTACCTCTATATGTCGGGCAGCTCTCTTTTCGTGGACACGAATCTGCGGCACACGCCGGACAATGTCATCTCCCTGCTGTCCACCAACAACCGTTACGGCAACCAGGATTACTATATCCTGCTGGGTGTGGACAGCAGCTTCCCCAACCGGGATCCTTACTTCGTGGCCCACGCCGCCTACCAGCGGCAGAGGACCGAATACATCGGCGGCGCGGTACTTTTCCTGCTGGGAGCGGCCGGCCTTCTGATCACGCTGGCTTCCATGTCCCTCCTGACCGGCCATGTGGACGGTGACCGCAGGCAGATCGAACGCCATTATTACGACCATCTTCCTCTGGAGTGCATCTGCGTCCTGTATCTGGCCGCCCTGTGGGGAGCGGATCTCGCTCTGGAAACGATCATTCCGCGCGTCATCAGGCTGTTTATCAGCGCGGATTTCCAGGCTTATTCCGCGAAGGTCGCCCGCTATGTCCTGTTTTACCTGATCTCCCTTTTTGCCCTCATGAGCCTCCTGCGCGGTTATAAGGCGCGGACGCTCTGGAAGGAATGCCTGCTCTACCGGGGACTCCACCGGATCCTTCCGGCCCTGTCCGGCTATCCGCTCCCGCTGCGCTTCACGGCCGCATTCATCGGCTATCTGCTCTGCGACGGCGGACTTCTGGGCGCGTTCTATTATCTGTACTACCAGCGCGAATCCATGGGACTTCCGTACCTCTATCTGATCCCGCTGCTGATCCTGGGCGGTTTCCAGGTATGGGTCTATCTGATGCTTTACCGCAGCAGGATAGAAGCGCAGAAGATTGCCCGGGGGATCTTTAAAATGTCCGAGGGCGATCCGGGATATAAGATCGATTCCAGCGGATTTTCCGAACTGGCGGAACGGGTCAGCACATCGCTGAACACCTTAAGCGACGGCCTGGAGACGGCCCTGTCCGAGCAGGTAAAAAGCGAACGGCTGAAGGCCGACCTGATCACCAACGTCTCCCACGATATCAAGACGCCTCTGACCTCCATCATCAACTATGTGGATCTGCTTAAACGGGAAAATATTGAGGATCCGAAGATCCAGGGCTATCTGGAGGTTCTGGATCAGAAATCCCAGCGTCTGAAGACGCTGACCGAGGATCTGGTGGAAGCGTCCAAAGCCAGCTCCGGCAACATCAAGCTGGAGATCTCGGACATCGACCTGGTGGAACTGGTCCAACAGGCAGGCGGAGAATTCGAGGAACGGTTCGCCGTCCGCCATCTGGAGCTGGTGTCCGGCCTGCCGGATGAGGAGATTCGGATCGCGGCCGACGGGCGGCGCCTGTGGCGCGTGCTGGAGAACCTGTACAACAACGCGTTCAAATACGCGATGGAGAACAGCCGCATTTACGTGGACGTGGAGGAACGGGACGGATACGCGTATTTTACGATTAAAAATGTGTCGGCGAGTCCGCTGAATATAAAAGCGGACGAACTGACTGAGCGGTTCGTCCGCGGTGACGTTGCCAGAACCACCGAGGGCAGCGGTCTGGGACTTTCCATCGCGAAAAGCCTGACGCAGCTGCAGGGCGGCAGCTTTGAGATCTACATCGACGGGGATCTGTTCAAGGTCCAGGTAGGATTTCCTATCCAAAGATCCGCCAGCCGCATATAAAGTTGCTGCGGAACCAGTTTCCCATCGTCCGGTGCACCACCTTTCCGTTGCCGGAGGAGGCGTCCACCACGGTGCCGTTCTCGGCGACGATGCCCACATGGCCGGTGACGACGATGATATCGCCGGCGCGCAGGTTATTGAAACTGGTGATCTTCGTGTATTTGCCTACCGTGCGCCAGCCGTAAGAGGTCAGATAGCTCTGCTTGACGCCGACCTGATTCAGGCACCAGTAGACGAATCCGGAGCAGTCGAACTGGCTTGGCCCCTTGGCGCCCCACACGTACTTACAGCCCAGCTTGGACTTGGCCACGGAAATCAGCGCCGCGGCGCTGCCGGACGCAGTACCCGTATTCGCCGTTCCGGAAGAACCTCCGGAACCGCTTCCCGCGCTGTAGGGCCTCGCGTTTCCGCCGGTCAGCTTGGCCATAGTCATGACGCCGACGGAACCGTCGCTGCTTAATCCGTTGGCGCTCTGGAAATTCTTGACCGCCTTCTCGGTCACTTCCCCGAAATATCCCGTTATATTGGCGGACGCCAGATAACCGTATTTATTCAGAAGCTTCTGGATCTGCGTTACATTGTCGTTCTGGTCGCCCAGGGCAATGCCGTTGGGAACCGCGTCGGAGCTGTTGAGCGCCGTGCGGGTGGACGGCCCCAGATACCCGTCCACGACCAGGTCGTTCCTGGACTGGAACTGCTTGACGGCGATGACCGTGTCGTCGCCGTATTTGCCGTCCGGCTCGGTCGTCATATAGCCCAGCGCTTTCAGCCGCTCCTGGGCCCTCTGGACCACATCGCTGTGCTCGCCGTAGACCAGCATGTTGGGCTGTACGATATCGCTGTAAAGGAGGTTCATGGTCTGGCGGCCGACTTTGCCGTCCTGGGTGATCCCGTTGATCTCCTGCAGCTTCTTCACGGCTTCCTCCGTCTTATCTCCGAAGTTGCCGGTAACCTGATCTTCTCCCGCCAGATAACCAAGCTCATAGAGCCGCCCCTGGATCCGCTCGATGTCGCTTCCCTGCTCGCCCTTGGACGCGGCGTAATATTTGGCCTCCGGGTTCATAATGGCCTCCAGCGTGGACGGGCCCACAACGCCGTCCGTGGGCAGGCCGTTCTGCCGCTGAAAGATCTGCACCGCGGCATGCGTCACCTCGCCGTAATACTCCGTCGGCTCATCGTTGTCCATAAAGCCCAGCTCCATCAGCCGCTCCTGCAGATCGGCCACCATCTCGTAGGACTCCCCGATGCGGATATACTCCGGCGGGGCCTCGGTCTCAGGAACCGGAAGATTCTTAAGCGTGTCATAATCCGGTCCGTCCATCGTCAGCGGACTCAGTCCCTCGATCACCGGCGATGTCTCCGGGACCGTCTCAGCGACCACCACGGCCGTTGTCTCCGCGGCAGACGTCTCAGCCGGGCCGTCCGCGGTCTTTCCGCAGCCCGCGGTCCCCGCGGCCAGAGCCGCCGCCAGCGCCATACAAAGGTATCTTCTATATCTCGATCTCATCACAGGTCTGTCCCTTCCCAATCATACTTCTGCTTCTGTCTGCCGGCACGCCGGAAAAGGCCGTCCGGACGCGGCACATCTCCATTTATAACACATTTTCCCGCTGAAGGAAAGAGAAGAACCGGAATTATCAGAATATCTTAATAATTCCGGTTCCTGTTGTTCCGATCGATCCGCCGGCGCGCCGGCGATCCTATGCCCGTTCCTCTCTCATGCCGAGTCCTGCCCTGGAATAAAGCGCTTTCGCGGTGATTCCCGGGAGTCTTCCCAGTTTGCCGGCCAGAGCGCTGATCCGGTCCGGGGCCGCGTCCACCACCACGCTGATGATATTCACGCCCTTCTTCTCATAAGGAAGACCCATGCGGCCGATAATACAGTCTCCAAAATCATGCAGCAGCCGGTTCACCGCTTCAGCGGCAGTCCGATCCTCGACGATAATTCCGATCACCGCGATCCTGGTCTCCTGCTCCATCCTACCGCTTCAGCTCCTTCTTCTCCTGTTCTACCATACTCCGGGCGCCCTCGAGGCTCGTTCCGATCAGGGACGGCAGCTGCTTCTCCGGCATCGTCGGCGCGTAGTAGAAGCCCTGCTGCATCGTGCAGCCGCACTGCTCCAGGAACTTCTTCTGTCTGCCGGTCTCAACGCCCTCGGCGATCAGCTTCTTGTTCATATTCAGCGCGATCCGGACAAGTCCCTCGACCACCGGCTCGCACTTGGAGGTATTCTCGATCTCCCACACAAACATGCGGTTAAACTTCAGCGTATTCACCGGCAGTTCGAAGATCTTCATAAGACCGGAACTCCCGGAGCCGAAATTGTTCAGGATCAGCTCCACGCCCAGCCAGGACAGAGCCTGCAGCCGTCCGGACATATTGGCGTAGTCCGCGCCCACCATGTATTCGTCCACCTCGATGGCCAGCTTGCCCTCGGGCAGCTTGTACTTCTCGATCACCTGGGACACCGCCTGAACGAAATCGCCCTGCATCAGCAGCGTCGGGGAGATCGGGATCGCGATGGATTCGAACTCCTTGCCCTCTTCCAGAAGCTTCGCCACCATGGCCGCCGCCTTATCCAGCGCATAATACTCCACCTGGCGGATCTGGCCGGTATCCTCGGCCACCGGCAGGAACTCGACGCTTCCTACCATGCCGATATCCTGAATAAATATGCGCATATAGAACTCGGCCCTGGTGAACTTGCCCGTCTCCGTGTTGTAGGTCGGACGGTAACGGACCTCAACTTCATTATTCGCGAGCGCCGTACCCATATATCTGGCAATCGCCTGGCGGCGCAGGAACCTCTTGTGCAGATCCATGTCATAGGCGATATACTGATTGCTGCCCAGCTCCGCCGCCCGGGCTACCGCCAGATCCAGACATTTCATCATGTCGCCGGCGTTGTTCGCGTATCCCGGATAAGAACAGAGACCGATCTGGACGCTGCAGAGGCACTCGACGCCGTCCACGTCCCAGCTCTCGTCAAACCGCTCGATCAGCTGGTCGGCCAGGCGCGTCGCTTCTCCCATCGTCCGGTTCCTCATGATCACGATGAACTCCACGCCCACGTAGCGGTATACCGCGCAGCCGCTCTTCTGCTCCAGATAACCAAGGATCTGCTCCAGCAGCCGCTCGCAGCGGTCATGCCCGAACAGATCGTTCATCCGCTTGAAATTCTCGATATACAGCTTCAGCACTACTCCCTGATACTCCATCAGGAACTGAGCTTCCAGGCGATTGTAACAGATCGCGCTGTCGCTCTGTTTTTTGTTCTCCTGGTCAGTCACGTCCGCCGCCGCCTTCGCTGTCCGTTCCGGCTCCTGCGGCTGTTCTTTCTTCTTACCAAATAATGCCATGGCTTCCTCTCCTTACTGAAGTATATATATTCAGAGTATACCGCGAAACAGATGAACTTGCAAGGATTAATTTGGAATAAAACTTATCTCTTCAAAACAGCAAAAAAGCAGTAAATCCCACCATTTTAACGTATGAAAGCCTCGGCTCGCATCAGCGCTGCATTCAAGCCCTTTCCACGAAAAAAAGCACCGGCCCCGCGGCAAATCCGCAAAACCAGTACTTTAGTGCGCCCTCAGGGACTCGAACCCTGGACAAATAGATTAAGAGTCCTGCCGGTTTATATTTTATTGTCCAAACTGGCGTTTTTAGACAGTTTTTTTCCATTTCCTTCCTATGAATAACAGATTTTCCCATTCATTCTCAACCATTTAGCAAGAAAATTAGCAAAAAGGCAAGCGCAAAAAGACCCTTTGGCAATTCCTGCGTCTGCCTTTCCTGAATTACCCTATGCGCTTCAGCATTTCTCGCTCCGCAATGTTTAATGTATTACATTTATCAAGTATCTGCATGGCCTTCTCCGTTGAGTTAGGAAATAAACCACCATATACGTTCATTGTGATGGATGGGTCGCTATGACCTACAATCGCACTCACATCCAATATACTGATTCCTTCCCCAGCTTTTTGACTTTCCCTAATCAACAGCGAAACAAATGTATGTCGGAGATCATGGAATCGCCTTTTTTCCAATCCAAGCGCATCCAAAACACTTTGAAACTCCTTAAGAACCTTCCAGGGTCGCAAATATTCTCCATATTCGTCTGCAAACAAAAGCCCCTTATCATTATACAGTTTCCCAGCAGCTTTTCTCTCTCGTTCGATTTGAGCCATTTGATACCTGTATATCTTTTTTAAATTCTCATTGTATGGTATTTTGCGCTCTTTTCCATTCTTAGGCATTTTCAGTCTGGGGATAGTTCCTCCATTCCCGGTTGTTCGCCGATCCTTAATGTACGTCAAACTCTTTTTTACATATACATATTTTGCTTCCGGAATTGCACAACTGCGCCTTAGTCCCAAACATTCCCCTTCTCTCATTCCGGAATTGACGGCCCAAGCAAATAATCCTGCTAATCTTGAATGTTCAAAAGCATAATCCAAAATCCTATCTACCTCCTCCAGAGAAATAACCCTCTGAACTGCATCTTTTTCATCACTATCAGCATCTAAATCCTCCTGTTCATAGTCAACCATCGCCGCTGTTCCTGATTTGAACGGTGGAATTCCTGCATGAACATTCTTATCTATAACTCCTTTCGCTAACGCATAGGTGAATGTATTATTGATTACAAAGCGAATATGATTTATCGTGCTTATGCTTAAAGGCTTCACTGTATCGCAGTTCTTTGTCTTATTTCCCCGCTTTCTTCCATTAGCGCGTTGCTCTTTGTAAAAATCCAAAAGCTGACCTTCCGTTATTTCCCGTATTGGAGTTTTCCCCAAGTCGGAATCTCTAACATATCCCTCATAATACGTTTCATAATTATCAGAAGTAGACACCTGTACACTGGTATCTTTTACTTGCAAGTTTTCGTAAAAGACTTCGTTAAGTAACGGTCCTTTTGATTTTTCTCGTTCTTCTTCTTTCTTTTTTTCAGCAGCTTCAGACAAAGACTCCCGCATCGCTTCTTCCCATTTTTTAATATTCTTATTGCGGTTGCGTATAGCTTTTGCTTCCGTTTGTCCACTCCCACTTATCCTTTTACTGAAACTCTTACCATCAATATCTACGGTATAATACATCTGCGCTATGTAACTTTTGCCCTGCTTATACACCGTTCCCGTTCCGTATTTTGATCGCTCCTTTTTCATATCGTACCTCCATATAAAGAAGGAGAAGGGCATCCCCTTCTCCTTCCGTTTAAGAATTGAAATATTCTGCCAATCTTTGTGCGGGTATCATGATTCTGCCACCCACCATCTTTCTCGGAAAGTCTGGATTCCTTTTAAGCTCCGTATACAGCAAAGATTTCGAAATGCCTATAACTTCTGCAGCTTCCTCAACTGAATATACAATTACTGGCTTCTGCTCTCGACGCATTCTTAATCCCCCTCCTACACTTCATTTATGCCTTTGACTTTCTTCATAAATTCATCAATCTTACGCACTGAAGAACCAAACTCTCTCCACCCATATATACAACTTTCCAAATCATACTGCCGTTGCAAAGGTAGCTCATAATAATCTTCAATGCCCTTTTGCTCTGCCTGCTTCCGCAAAGAATCTACCAACGATTTCATTATTCTGCTATTGTAGACTAAGCAGAAACAATTGCATTCTTCAACCTTGCCCTCCCAACCAATATAATACGGGTATGGTATGACGTTATTATAAGTGCTATCACTTCGTAAAGCTCCATAAATAATCCCGGCATTTCTTAGTCTTGTATTCGTTATTTTTAAATCGAGTGGGCCACTATACCGTCTCTGATTGACCTGCTTTATTATCATAGATATTAACTTTGTCTCCAACCGATCTTGACGACAGATAAGCACTGGGCATTCTGACTCTGTTCGAATTCCTCGGAATCGGTTAATATCTGGTATCCAGATACCATCCTGATTGTTTCTTATAATGTATGGTTCCACTTGCAATGTCCCCTCCCAATATATATCATCAGGAATCTGAATACTTAATTCTTTGAGCACTTCCTGAAAAGCGTTCAATAGTACTACATCTTCATTTTCAACTCTTTGCTCTGTCCTTTTCATTACTTCAACAGCCAGCTTTGTATTTTTCTCTACAAAATCTTTCATGTCCATTGATCTATCCGCCCCGCAATCGTGAGCGAAATCTGCCAGAACCTTTATTACCAATTTCATTGAAGATAATGTTTTCGCCAATCTGGATGCGCTTGTTCCATAAAATACTTCTTTACTCTCCTCCCAAAATTTATCCTTCGCTTCTGTCAGTTCGATTATGTAATCCTCTCCCTTTTTGAGCTTGGAGCATAAAAACATAATATAGTACGTCATGAAATCAGAAAGAATGTATGGATTGTCTTGTAGCTTCTTTAACGCCCGAGACGAGGTCGGATCATTCACCAAATCATCCACTTTTAGATAAAAGCACCGCTCTAGTGAAGACTTATAAGTTCTTATTTCTTCTCCTGTAATAATAGCCCCAGCTGTAACCGGTTGCCCTAAGAACGGTTCCTGTACCTTAGTAAACACCTCAACAAGCCTCTGCTCATATACTGAACGAATACAGACATCCACGCATGTATCATTATTATAGCGCTGCCCAGAAACATGTTCCCTTTTTACATCATCCAATATAAAATTGATGTCTCTATGCTCCATTAGCGCCGGTGGCAAATACTTTGCCTTATTAAATGCGTAAAACACATTATTGCCCTCTTGCGAAAAATCCTCCGCATTTTTATTAAGAAAAGAACCAACCGTAATAGCCAACGAGGACTTCCCGGATCCGGGTTCTCCTTCAATTATTGCAGTAAGAGCTGGTGAATGATTCTTTTTTCGCAAAATCCCATTTAGTGGCGCTGCCACGGTAGTCCATAATATCGGCCATAAAATATCTCTCCCCCGATCCAATATAAGCGCAAGTTCCAAATATCGTTTCTTTGCTCCCTCAGGATCTTTTCCAAAGAATTCGGAAAGATATAAATTAAACCCTTTTGTCTTGGCAACCCATATGTAATCTACACCAGTTGCTGTTATACAGCAATTCGATACGCAAAATACGCTTGCGTCCTCAACCCTATTCCAGCCAATATGCTCAAATGTAGGGATGTTCTCTTCTCTTTTCACGAGACGTTCCTCCTCGGAAATATTATTTCATCGGAACGTAGCTTTGCTTAATTTTTATTATCACCTCTTTCTGAAAGCTCAAATTATCGTTCTTCTGATATCCTCAGAGTAACACATTTTATTGCTGTCCTCCATAGTACACTAACTTTAGTTATTATACTACTAATAAGGCTTTTTGGTGTCATTACTCCTAAACATTAAAAATAGAGAGCATAGATTCTATGCTCTCTAAAGATATAATTATTTTTATCTCTTGTTGCTTCCTATTACTTCAAGATATGTACTAAACCCTCTCCTCGTCATAATAGCATAAAGTAATTCCTCTGCTGATCTGTGATTTTTCCCTATCTTCTCAAGAGATTCTTTAAGTACATTTTCGTCGAGGCCCGCTCTAGCCTCCGCATTGATTTTTGTAATCCATTGAATTGCCACTGGAATTTCTACTTTTATCGTCTCTTCTATTTCTTTTTTTTGCTCTCTGTTGAACGTCATTGGACTTGCAGCTGATTTCTCAGCCACCTGCATTTCAAAGAAATCTTTTATTTGCTTTTCTCTTTCCTGTTCTTCTTTTTCCTGTTTTTCTTTATCCTGTTCTTCTTTTTTCTGTATTTCTCTTTCTTGCAGTACCTTTTCTTGTAAATCTTTCATATTTTCATATTTAAAGGGAGGATTTCCCTTTTCCATATCCTCATTCAAAACTCCCCGAAATAATGCGTCTATATATTTGAGGGCAACAATTAACATGTCCTCATCCAGTTCACAAATATTAAATAAATGCTCATGTCTTCGACATCGTAATATATCTTCCCGTATACCCTGCCAATCTTGGACGAATTGACTTAAACACAATGAAAGGTTCTGCAACCAAACAAGTTTATCCTCATCACTTAATATCCCCTCTTCATCATTCATTTTATATATCAGCCTTCTAAATTTATCAATCTCTTCTTCTATTTGATAACAATATCTTTTTTCCCGCAAATTAAAACGCCATTCTAATTTTGAAGAAATTTCCTTTAGTTTCTCCTCTTGTACATTTGCTTCCCTAAAAGTTTGGAGTACTCCTTCATAAACTTTACTGATAAACTCATAATTCAGCTTAAAAAAGAGTCCTTTTCTCAATAATACATAGTTGGCACGAGTGTAATTTTTTAATACCTCTGTCCAAAACTTTTTTGTTTCTTCGGACTTAAAAACATACTTTTCGTTTTTCTTCAGTAGTTCTATTTCTTCATTATTTATTCCTATTACTTTCAATATTTTTATAAAACGCTTACGATTTTCCATGTAATCTGAATCGGAAACATATGTGCTGTTACTGTACATAGCAGAAATTATATCCCTTAAACTGTAGCTCACCCCTGTTTCACTCATTTGTAATTCCCTCCTCAATTGTTCACCAAACATTATACCTTTGATGCTTTAATTATAGCAAAGCTTATATCAAAACAAAACAAGAAATTATTATATTCCCGTATTCCCGTATCAAAAACGACGGGAATACGGGAAACTCTTAAAAATTGCTGTAATCTGCATAACCCTATTATCTAAATCATCCTTTCAAAATCCTGTTCTATCATAAGTTTGGAGTAAGAATTGTCTTTTGACTTCTGTACGCCCCCTTCCGGCATTCATCCACTATTAATTTCTCAAATTGAACAAGGTTTTCATAACTAAAATACCATCTTTTAATCCCCCTACATATGCTTTTCTCTCTCGTTCAGCCATATCATCCGTCATCATATCCAGATAGGCATCTAGCTTATTATGCTTATCCTCGTCCAAACTATCAATTACATCTTCGGCCTCTTTTATAATTTGATCACCATCCTTAATCGGCGCTTTCATAAGTATATTTTTAAGCCGCTCATCCATCATCAAATCGAAAAATTTCATATCATCGTCAGACAGCTTCATCGAACGTCTCCTCCCTCGCGATACATTCCAATTCTGACAGATCGAATACCTCCGTTTCACCCAGTCCTCCACGACCTGCCGCCTTAATGCAATCATGTTCCCTGTTATAGAGATAGGCATTGTCCGCCAGCCAATCTTCCTTCGCTACTCCATTCCTATTGATATCCATAACCATATCCTTCATTGCTTCCATATCTGCTTTTTCATTCTCCGGCACAAGAATCACCTCATGGATGCTTGACGGCAGGATAACCAGATTTTTGCCAATACTGTCAGCCAGACTGCGCAGAATACCCGGATATAGAAAAACTCCCGCACCGTGAAGCCCAAGGGAATTGGACAGCGAATACATTGGCATCTTTTTCATTTTAGGCTGCATCGCTTCCAATTGCTGAGTCGCCTTTTTCCCGTCCAAAGCACATTCCTTCACCATTTTTAGAAAGATACTGTACATATCATCCATGGTCACCGGGCAAATGGATGGCGTGTTTTTGAGGGCCGCTTTCAGTAAGTCACCTTCTCCGATGCCCCATCTCCTCATTTTATCATAGGTAATGCCTGCCCACGCGAAACCATCCCTACTGTTTCCCATGCTGATACCGAATACCATAGCAAGGTCAAGTATTCTTATGTGCGGGACGCTTTTCAGGCTTTCTTCGTTCATATCCGCATTGACCAGCCGGAATACGATCTTGTCACGAATGACCCTAAAATCACTAAGGAAATGTATGATATTGTCCGCCAGTCCCCGGGTATCCGCCACCTGTCTGTTGTATTTACGGCAGATATACTCCGCGATCCATTCCAATTCTACCCCTGCGCAGAAAGCCTCATAATGCGGTCCAATATTAATATAGATTCCAAACGGGCTTCCTTTGCTCCTGATTGCCAGCGCCTCAGTTGGCCTGTCATTATTTACAGGGACCAATGATTCCCCGACAATACCGCTATCCCCCAAAATAACAGACACTTTCTCACCGAGTGCCTTCATGAAATCTTTCTTATTCATAATATTTGATTTCCTCCTAAAATAGTAAATAACCGGAAGGGCCGGCAATGCTTTTACCTGCGCTGTCCCTCCGGCATTTCACATTTTGATACTATGCTGCTGCCTGCGCACTGCGCGATTTTTTCAAATCCCGCATCGCCTTGTTATAAATATCCCTGGTCATTTCATTAAGGGTTCCGATACCGTAACGTTCCAGAACCTTGTCAAGAATTACGCCAGTACGCTGAAGCTCCCGCTCCATCGCGGCTTTCTGGGAGGTGGTAATCCCCTGCTTCTCATTACTGCCGGATTTTCTGCTCACAGTCCTAATGTCGCTTTTTTCTGTATCTCTTACAATGCCGTCAGCCTCGAATTTTCTGTTTTTCTGTTCTGCGTTCACTTTGTCGTTGCCACCTGCCCCTGCTTCGCTACCCGCCGGTGTTAACACATACACAGGCTGATGCTTCCCATTCACGATTTCCAGAGAAATGATCGATCGATTTTCATCATATCCGATGGACACCACGCTGAACCGCTCTTTAGTGAAGTACTTTTCACCTTTTCCCTGAGTACGGGGCTCTATCTTTACCCGGTTCGCAGGTATCCAAATGAAGGGGGCCTCGTAGAGTTCGCGCCCAATACCCCAATTAAAACATGCTCTTTTGAAACTGTCCGACGCCTGGCCTTTCTCCGCCTCGGCATAACTGGCCGTTCCAACATCCTGTTTGGCAACCCACTGTTCTTTCTCACTGTCCCAGACCTCCACAGTACAGTACAGATTTCCCCCGATTTGCTGATGGCTACGCTTCCAGCACAACGGCCCAAATGTCTCATCCAGTATCTTCTGATCCACTCTTGCGTCCTTAAAAAGGAGCAAACTTAAGCCATCCTCATTAATAATACCCACGCGACACTCAATCTCATCAGCACGCAATACCCGAATCGGCTTCATGGTCTCTCACTTTCCTTTCTGATGATATCTGCCTACTCTCTAGGAGCATTTCCATTATGTCATCAATATCCTCCCATGTGAGATAACTGAGATACTCATATCTCAGATAAGTCTCCCAAAGGGTATAAATCGGTCTTCTGCAGGAGCAGAGCAGTGCATAATACTTCACTGGTATCTGGTTATTATACTGAAAGTACTCAAACACGCAGCAGTAGAAGTGGATCCTGTCGCTGGCCTCCCAGACCTCTGGCTGAGACTTTCTATACATCGATGCCCGAAATCTGCAAAAATCTCTGCGAACTGCTCTGTTTACTGTTTTACTCCACGTATTCTTTACCATATCCTCCTTCTCCTTTCATGCCGCCTTAATCGTCAGTCGTCTGGTCCTTATGGTGTTGGAAAAGCTTTCATATATCTCTGGTTTCTCCGCTTTTAGACGTTTCGCATCAACACGTACCGAATCCACAGCTGTCCATGAAATGCGGTATCCGTCCGCATAGGCAGCCTCATTGTCCGCCATATACAGCTTGATCTCCTGCTCGATCTGCTTCTGCTCTGTCTCCAGGCTCCCGATCTGCTCCACAAGTTCCTCCCTCCGCTTTAGTTTTTCATCGAACCCGATCAAGGGTACTGCGGCCTTTTTGCCGCCCGAAAAGCATTCTTTCAGTATATTGTCGCAGTCTCTGGATCCGTCCGGCTCCGGCATAACGCGCGGGATTACATGACGCTCCCAGAATGCCTTCTCGATCTGTACCAGGCTCCAGATGGTCTTATCATCCCACTCGATCTTTGCGTACTTAAAATCTTTCCCAAGGATTGCAACCGCGATATACCAAGACCTTCTTCCCGTGACGACCATGTAATGGTAACACTGCATCAGGTAATGGAGGGGGATCTTCCCGTCTTTCCATTTGTCCGCGCTGTACGCACTGGCGGTTTTGCACTCCAAACCGGCCTCTTCCCCGACGACCAGCCGGTCCACATCTGCAATCATAAACGGGTACTCCTTGCTCCGGTACATCATGTTAGAGCGGCGCACCCTAAACCCGGTGGCCTCGCAGAACCGCCTGGCCACATACTCTTCCAGGTCACGGCCCTGCCGGAGCTGTTCCCCTTCCTGCTCCTCAGCCTCATCTGTAGTCTTGCTCATGTAGACGCTCATGGCGCTGGAATAAGGGTTTAGGCCGCAGATGGCCCCTGCATCAGAGCCCCCTATGCCGGTCTTCCTAAGACGTAGCCATTCCTCCCGGCTCATGCCGACTGTCGGTATCGTTTCATATATCTCGTTCATATCTTTACCTTCTTTCCCAAGTATCGGGTAACCGCAAAAGCCAGTTTTTCCCATATACTGTCTCAATTAAAATATGGGAGTATCGACACCGATACTCCCGTTTATTCACAAAAAGACGTCAATCCCACCATCAAAATACAGGTAAACGCATTCTCTTTCTCCGCAATATAGTCCCAGATTGTTTCACTTCCAGTCTCTTCGTTATCTCAGTAATTATATGATATCTGCGAAAATGTCTGTGAGAATATTGCCATCCCAAAGAGACTCACAACCGGGTAGCAGTTAAAGGTGGAATATCTTTATGATAATCTCGATAACCAGAAATGGTACTCTCATCATTCTCCCCCCTTCATGCTGCTTTTACAAGTTCATAGGCTCTGTCTATCAGCACATTGCCATCCACGGTCCTGCTAAAAAGATTCTCCTTATAGTTGGAACGTTCTCTTAGAGGTTTTGCGTGGGTGGCAAAATCCGATACTGCATTCATGAACCGGTAAGCGTTCTTTCCAACATGCTGCAAATCAGGGGCTTCCCTGTAACGAGTCAGGATGTCCTCCTTCATACGAAGGATATTCTTTCTCTGCTGTTCCGTTGAACCCCTCAAAAGTGGAAACATGGTATCAATATATTCCAATACCTGACAGTCAGATAGCTTTCTCCGATTCAGCTCGTCAATAGCTCGTCCGAGTTCTGACATATACTGCTCTGCATATAGAAGGGACTCCCGGGCATCCTGCAGTTTACCTGATATATCTCCTACATGATTCGCGGACCAGCTCCTCTTGGCTGTCGCCAAGGCCAGATTCAGCGTGTTCTGGCATACTACCCTTATCGGGGTCATGGCCGCCTTGATAGAACCACTTCCATCATGGCTGTTCATAAAGACTAAGTATGGCGTAATCTCATCACCGCTGATGATATAACGCTGGGGAAGCTTAGCTAACATCCACGTCCTACGGCCGCTCTGCAGAGAACCTGCTGTTTCATAAGTAACGCCTTCGCCCAACAGTTCATCTGTAAAGGCGAAGGCGTCCTCGTTTTGGACAACTCTATACCGGTCAGTGACTACCCCAAGTACACGGTTGTCCGTCTCTCGTACATTTACTTTGAATCCCGAAACCGGGAAACCATCATCCGTCAGAAGATTCTTCTGAATGACCCTCCAATCCAGACCGGCCATCCTGAGAGCTTCTCCGGAATCCGGCGCTTCCATGACCATAGTTCCAAGACCGTGCCATGGCTTCTCGCGCGTGTAAAACATAGTTTCTACATCTGCTGACATAATTATTACCTCCTACTTGATATGATTTTGATTATATTGCTTCAAGGAGATAATATATATTTGAAATGTTTAATAATACAGAAAAGAAGCGGTATACGCTATCTCATACCGCCTCCCTACATTCTTTATCACTCCAGCACGTTCATACCATAAGACTATGACGGATCAAAGCTTTTAAATGTATAATCCGTCTGTTCCCCCATACAATCAAGGTGTAAAACAGAACCAAACGAATCAAACCAGGCTCCATAATATCCTGACTCATCGTCATACTCTGTATCATTCACATTCATCATATTAAAACATCCGTCCAACTTGTTCTCCTCAGAATCATACAAAGTAAATTCAAATACACCGTTTGTTATAGCCGCAATTACAAAATTTCCATTAGCGGCAGTGTATTCATATATTCCATCCATCTGCGGAATCGCAATACTGTCATTTACTGTTAGACCGCGAGATGCATAATCACCGGTTGTGTCCTGCATGGACACAAGTTTATCCGTACCTTCTACCTCGCTCATCACGTTGTTAATTAATTCAACATTTTTCTTTTCAATTTCCGTAAGCATATCGTCTGTAAACTGGTCGGCAGGAATCGACGGTGAATACCAGGACTGCTGGCCGAAATAAGAATCCAGATCCTC
>CANQGA010000057.1 GCA_947600145.1 uncultured Lachnospiraceae bacterium
TCCACCAGATCCGCCACATCCATCAGGAATTTGTTGATGCCGGCGCCGATCATCGTGTAGGGGATCTCCCGGATGATCAGCTTGTCCTTATCGCTCTTTCTGCGGCCCAGCTCCACCTCAAGACGTCCGCGCAGCCTGATCTTGCCCACGCCGGTCTCGTAGATCTCCAGAAGCTCCTTCTTATTGGAAATGATGCCGCCCGTCGGGAAATCAGGTCCCGGCAGATACCGCATCAGCTCCTCCGTCGTGATCTCCGGATCCGCGATATAGGCCCGCACCGCGTCGATGACCTCGCCCAGATTATGCGGCGGGATGCTGGTGCTCATTCCTACCGCGATGCCCTCCGCGCCGTTGATCAGAATGTTCGGCACCCGGACCGGAAGCACCTCCGGCTCCTTCTCTGTCTCGTCATAGTTGGGCACGAAATCCACGGTCTTGTCCAGATCCTTTAAATAGACCTCCTCCGTGAATTTCTCAAGCCTCGCCTCGGTGTAACGCATGGCGGCGGCCCCGTCGCCCTCGATGGAGCCGAAATTGCCGTGGCCGTCCACAAGCGCCATTCCCTTCTTGAACGCCTGGGACATGACCACCAGCGTATCGTAGATGGAGCTGTCGCCGTGGGGATGGTATTTACCCATGGTATCTCCCACGATACGGGCCGACTTGCGGTGGGGCTTGTCGTGGCCCAGATGCAGCTCGCTCATGTCGTAGAGGACGCGGCGCTGCACCGGCTTTAAGCCGTCCCTGGCGTCAGGGATGGCGCGGGCCGTGATGACGCTCATGGAATAATCCACAAAGCTGCGCTGCATTTCCTCGGAATATTCTGTCGTTAAGATTTTCTCTGCCATTTACTGCTCTATCCTCTCCTGCCGGCCGCGGCCGGTCTGTTCTGTCGCCATAACTCTGTTTTCTGCTTTCCGCGCCTCGGTCAGCGTCACGTTCTGCTCCGAAACACATTCTGTCATGCTTCGGCACCTGAACACCTTCCGTCTTACGCGTCGATCTCCGCCTCATTGGCGTGGTCGTAGATAAACTGCCTTCTGGGCGGCACGTCGCTGCCCATCAGAAGCTCCGTGATCTCCGACGCCAGCCTCGCGTCCTCGATCTCCACCCGCTTAAGCACCCGGTGTTCCGGGTCCAGCGTGGTCTCCCACAGCTGCTCCGCGTCCATTTCCCCAAGGCCCTTGTAGCGCTGCAGGGTGAACTCCCCGGTGTGGGTCTTCCGGTACCGCTCCAGCTCATGCTCGTCGTAGAGATACTGCTCCTCGCCCTTCTTCGGGATCACCTTGAAAAGCGGCGGCATCGCGATGTAGACGTGGCCGTTGTAGATCAGCTCCGGCATGAACCGGTACAGGAACGTGAGAAGCAGCGTATCGATATGGCTGCCGTCCACGTCCGCATCCGTCATCAGGATGATCTTGTGATAACGCAGCTTACTGATATCGAAATCATTGCCGTAGCCCTCGGAGAAGCCGCAGCCGAAAGCGTTGATCATGGTCTTGATCTCCGCGTTGGCCAGCACCTTGTCGATGGACGCCTTTTCCACATTCAGGATCTTGCCGCGGATCGGCAGGATCGCCTGGTACATCCGGTTGCGGGCCGTCTTGGCGGAACCGCCGGCGGAATCTCCCTCGACGATGAAGATCTCGCATTTCTCCGCGTCGCGGCTCTCACAGTTGGCGAGCTTGCCGTTGCTGTCGAAAGAGAATTTGGACTTGGTCAGGAGATTCGTCTTCGCTTTCTCCTCCGCCCTGCGGATCTTGGCCGATTTCTCCGCGCAGCCGATAATGCCTTTAAGCGTCTCCAGATTCCGGTCGAAATACATGGAAAGCTCGTCGCCGCTGATCGTAAAGACCGCCTTTGTCGCGTCGGCGCTGGCCATCTTCGTCTTCGTCTGGCCCTCGAACATCGGATCCGGGTGCTTGATCGCCACCACCGCGGTCATGCCGTTGCGTGTGTCCGCGCCGGTGAAATTGGCGTCCTTCTCCTTTAAGATACCCAGTTCGCGCGCGTAGCTGTTGATCAGCATCGTGAACTTGGTCTTAAAGCCCACCAGATGCGTGCCGCCCTCCTGCGTGAAAATGTTATTGCAGAAGCCCAGGATATTCTCCTCGAAGGTATCGACGAACTGGAACGCCACCTCGACCTCGATATTGTCCACCGTTCCTTTATAGTAGACCGGGTCGTGGATCGGCGTCTTGCCCATGTTCAGCTCCTTCACATAGGCCACGATTCCCTCCGGCTCGGTATAGACCACCGTCTCCTCCTCGCCGGCCCGTTTATTCTCATAGGTGATCGTCAGTCCCGGGTTCAGGTACGCGGTCTCGTGGATGCGGCTCTTCAGCCAGTCCGCCTTGAAGCGGGTCTTCTCGAAGATCTCCGGATCCGGCAGGAAATTGATCTCCGTCCCGGTCTCCTTCGTCCTGCCGAGCACCGGCAGGAGCCCGTTCTCCAGCTTCTCCGCGGGCTTGCCCCGCTTATACGCGTCGTGATGGATGAGTCCCCCCTGGTAGACCTTCACGTCCATCCGCTCCGACAGCGCGTTGACCACCGACGAGCCTACGCCGTGCAGGCCGCCGCTGGTCTTATACGCCTGATTATCAAATTTGCCGCCGGCATGCAGCGTGGTCAGGACCACACGGACCGCCGACACCCCTTTCTTGTGCATCTGCACCGGGATCCCGCGGCCGTTGTCCCGCACCGTGCAGGAGCCGTCCGCCTCCAGCGTCACCCTAATCTGCGTACAGTATCCGGCCAGATGCTCGTCCACCGCGTTATCCAGCACTTCATAGATCAGATGGTTCAGGCCCTTCGCTCCCACGCCGCCGATGTACATACCCGGTCTTTTGCGGACAGCCTCCAGTCCTTCCAGTACCGTGATACTGTCCGCATTATACTGTGCCTTTGCCATAAAAACGCAATTCCTCCATATCTTGTTAGTCTCAGACTATTATACACACAAATTGTGGGATTTGGCAAGCAAAACCATACGTTTTCATGTTTCAGGGAACGGCATAAACGCCGCGGTCATTTTGTTATTTTCATTGACATTGCGGCAATATACCGTTAAAATTAATCGTATAAATTATATTTTCTGACGGAATATGGTAAAAAAATGTCTGAAAGGAGAAAATCACATGAAAGATCCTAACTGCGGCTACTGCGTGGGAGGCGCGCCTCTGGCGGCCTTCGGTATCAAGATCTGCGACCTCACCGTCTCCCAGCTTATTCTCTTCAAGGAGCAGTCCCACCCTGGCCGCTGCATCGTGGCCTATAAGGACCACGTCAGCGAGATCGTCGATATCTCCGACGCGGAGCGGGACGCTTTCTTCGCCGACGTCTGCAGGGCCGCGAAGGCCATCCACGCCGCCTTCCATCCCGATAAGGTCAACTACGGCGCCTACGGCGACACCGGCTGCCACCTCCACATGCACCTTGTCCCCAAATACAGGGACGGCTATGAGTGGGGCGGCGTCTTCGCCATGAACCCCGGCGAGAAGTTCCTGACCGACGCCGAGTATGAGGAAATGATCGCGAAGATCAAAGCGAACCTGTGAAATACGCAAACCGCAAAAGGAAGCCTTCTGACGCAGCTAACACCAGAAAGGCTTCCTTTTCTGCCGGTATATAAAAGCTTCTGTTTTCACAGAAACTCCACGCTCCCGTCCTCCAGATGATACAGGGCGCCGCAGACCTTAAGTCCATGCTCCTCCTCATGCCGGATCTCCAGGCTTTCCTCGATGATCTGCAGACTGTGCCGCACGTTCAGGCAGCACGCCTTATAGTCGTCGGTCTCGTCGCCGATCGCCTTGCGGATCTCGTCGGTAATGAATTTAATGTACCCTTCCGGATCGTGGTTGATCGCCGCGTCCACAGCCCCGCAGTGATTGTGCCCCAGCACGACCACCAGACGGCTTCCCAGATGCTCCGCCGCGTATTCAACGCTGCCCAGCTGATGGTTATCCATCACGTTCCCGGCTACGCGGATCACGAACAGGTCCCCGATCCCCGCGTCGAAGATGCTCTCCGGGATCACCCGCGAATCGGAGCATGTGATAACGATCGCATAAGGAGACTGCCCCTCCTTAAGCGTCTTCTCGCGCCGCCCTCGTGAAATGTCGCCTCCGCCGGTGACGGCCTCCAGATAGCGTCCGTTCCCTTCCTTCAGTCTCTCAAGCGCCTCTGCGGCCGTACATGTTATCGCCGCGCCCATCCCGCGCACCTCCTCACTCATTGATTCGATCCATGTGATAAATGATGCCGCATGATGCAGTACACTGCAGTAAAACTGCAGGACGTTTAAAAAACAGGAATCCCGCAATTCCACGGGATTCCCACACACAACAGCCAAGCGCGTGACGGGAATCGAACCCGCCTCTTCAGCTTGGGAAGCTGACATTCTACCAATGAACTACACACGCACTGTCTTCACGACACTACTCATTATACCACAGTTTTCGGATATTGCAAGCACCAAAATCCGTTTTTTCAGACCGGGCACCCCAACCCCCGCAGAATGTATCCGGTATACTTTTTCTTCCCCGCGTATCCCAGGTCGCAGTGTCCCCGTCCGGGAACGACATCCAGGGTAATCTCATAACCGGCCTCCTTCATCGCCCGGACAAAGACCTCCGAATGCCTCTCCAGATTGACGGCCTTGTCCTCGCCGCAGTGAAGGATATGGTAGCCGATCCGCGGCAGCTTCCCGATCAGGTGCTGCGGCGATACGGAATGCAGCGCGTCCGTCAGGCTGCCTTCCTCCTGCCACAGGGCGCTGTAAATGGTCCGCGGCAGATCGGGCCGCTCTCCGAAATGATATTCCATATCGCAGACCGGACAGTTTGCCACGCAGACCGCCGGGGTGCGCTTCGCGTAACAGGAATAGACCAGAGCCGACTGCCCTCCCATGCTTCCGCCGGTGGACGCGACCGGAACCGACGGATCCAGCGCGTATTTCTCAAACAGAACGTCCAGGATCTCGTCGGTATAGCCCACCGCCTGCCGGTTCATCCACGCCCAGGGATTGGTATACGGAATGACGAACAGGACGCCCCGCTCTCCATAATACTCTCCCTCCAGCGTGTCCAGCGGATACATGGCGTTCCCGTTCAGCCCGGAAAACTGCACGATGATCCCGCGGACCGGCTTTGCGCAGACGCCGTCGTTTACATAAGCATAGCTTCTCAGATTCTCGTAGGTAATGATCCTTTCCATATATCCGCGCCCCTCTCAGCTCTCTTTATCTCACAGCGTATTGAGAAATCCGATCAGCCGGTCCGCGATCCGCTCATGCCCCGCGTCGCAGGGATGCAGGCCGTCCGGCATATATCGCTCACGGAGCGCTGGTATCTCCGGCTGAATACCGCTGGTCCTGAACAGATCCAGCACCGGAATTCCGTAATAAGCCGCCGCCTCAATGATCGCATCCACGTAAGCCTGCAGATCCGCCGCGCCGCGTACGCCGCGCTCATTATAATCGCGTCCGGCCTCACCCAGCCGGTGCAGCGGAGTCATAAACACGATCAGCGCTTCCGGATACCGTTCGATCAGCTTCCGCATCAGCAAATGCAGGGAACCGCAGAACGTATCCTCCGTCCGGTCCGCCATCGTCCCGAACGCCGCGTCTCCATGGCCGTAATCATTGGTTCCCCCGAACACGACCACGATATCCGCGTCCGGGATCATTTCATCCACCCGCGATCCAAAATAAATATCATGCCTCGGATTCGCGGACGGCTGGCGCTGAGGCGCGATCCGCGTCCCGCCGATCCCGTATCCGTAGCTCTGCGCCCCGGTTCTCTGCGCCAGCACATTCCAGAATGTATGCTCTGCAGATGTAGTTCCGTGCCCCTCCGTGATGCTGTCACCGAGAAAGGCAATCTTTTTATTCCTGAGATCCATCGCCGACTCCTTCCGATCTGCCGCGTTATGCCGCTTCCATACCAATAATATAGACGTTCCGCCGTCCATTTGTCAAGCGGTAATCAACAGGCCGGTACCTTGATGTTTTATTTATCCAGCATAAACCTCTGGAACCTCAGCGCGTCTCCGGCAGCCTCGTCCAGCGCGGCCTCCGACACGTCGCTCACAAGGTTCCTCCATATCTTGATATCCTTTCCGACAGTCCCGCCCGGAATAACAAACGGTTCCATAACTACGGTTCCGTCATAGCCGATCGCCTTCAGCGCGTCCCGGATCTCTCTCCAGGGCATTCTTCCCTGTCCCGGAACCATACGGTTGCACTCTCCGGTATGGAAATGTCCGAGCAGTCCGCCGGCCAAACGGATCGCATTCCCGATACTCTGCTCTTCGATATTCATATGAAACGTATCCAGCATTACCTTGACGTTCACTGCCCGGGGCTCCAGCTCGCGGACCTCCTTCACAAACCGGACTCCCTCTTCCGCCGTATTCAGCACATGGTTTTCGAACCGGTTCAATACCTCCAGACCTATGGTCTCAATCCCGTAATCGAGACCGATCCGCCCCATCTCGGCGACTCCTTCCACTCCGCGCTCCCAATCGCCTTTCTTATCTATCTCCTGACTGTAATCGATCGGCCAGCAGGAATAGAGCGCCCCTCCGATCAGTGTCGCATGGAGCCGCTCCATCCGCGCAAACAAATCCTTATAGAATTCCCTCGCATGGGCCCTGACCTCCGCGTCCGGAGACGCGATATTATTCTCTCTGACAGGTCCGTAGCCCACCGTGAGCCGGATCCCGTTATCCTCCGCGCATTTTCTGAGCTCCAGCAGTTCCGTCTGCGTATACCCCGGCAGCGGTCCGGCGGCGATCTCCAGAATATCAAATCCCAGTTCAGCCGCTTTGCGGATATAATATTTATAGTCTCCGTCCCATTCTCTTTCCCAATACGCGTAATAGATCCCGTGCTGCATCGATATGTCCTCCTTCCGTGAACCAACCATTCCATTTGTTTTCCGGCCTTACAAAAATGTTTTCTTAAAGCATTTTCATATCTAAATTATAGGTTCCGGCGCATGAGAAGTCAAGTGACAATTTTATCTTTATGGAATGCAACTATATATGCAAATGTTTTCCTGTGCGATTTTCCTAATTTTATCATCGGGATTTTTCATTTATTTCTGTTGTTTTCCTATTATTGCAGAATTATCAGAATAAATGTCGGATTTTTCACTTCATCTACGCGGAAATGCTGCTGTTATTCTTGACATTCACGGCTCTCACCCGATATAATTTAGAAAACAGGATTTCACACAGGAGAGGCGGATCATGACAATCAAAGAAATCGCCGAACTGGCGGGCGTTTCGATCTCTACCGTATCGAAGATCGTGAACAACAAGGACCAGTACATCAACCCGGCGACCCGCGAGCGGGTGCTGCGGATCGTGAAGGAATACAATTACACGCCGTACGGCATGGTGAAGAACCTTTCCGCCTCCCGCACTTTTCTTCTGGGAGTGCTGATGAATAAGGCGCCTTCCTCTGTCCGTCTGATAAACGGGATCACGCAGGCGGCGCAGGACCGCGGCTACAGCATCCTGCTGCTGTACAGCAATGAAGACCCGCAGCTGGAGCTTAAGCATATCACCGCCCTGTGCAAAAACCGGGTCGACGGCGTGATCTGGCAGCCCGTAAGCCCCGAAAGCAGACAGCAGGCGCATCATTTTTCTGATCAGGGGATATCGGTCTGCACCGTCGGCAGCGGCCCGGCCGATTCTTCCTTCGCGATCGATTTTGCCGGGCTCAGCCGCGCTATGACCCAGAAGCTCATTGACCGCAGGCATACGAAGATCGCCTGCCTGTTCGACATGACAAGCGGCAGGGCTCCTTCGATGCTGGATGGTTATAAGCGGTGTCTGTTTGACAATCAGATCCCCTTCGAACGCAGTCTGCAGCTTGCTTCCGGCGACGGCGACAGCTTCCGGAAACTGCTGGAAAGCGGCGCCACCGGCGTGATCTGCTCCCATCTGCCCGACGCGCTCTCCGTCTTCCGGCAGCTGCAGACGCTTCATTATGATATTCCTGACGATTTCTCGATCGTCAGCCTGAAAGACGAACCCGGAGACCGCTCTTCAATGGTCCGCGTCTCCGGACCGACCGTCCCTTACTTCGAATTCGGTTCGTATGTCTGTGAGCGGCTGATCGGCATCCTTGAAGGGACCTCCCGGCCGGCGGGACCGGAGGACAGGCTCTTCCGCCCAGACGCCTGTTTCGACTGTGAAGACAGCATCGGCGTCCCGCCGTTTCTGCGCGTCAGGAAGATCGTGGTCATCGGCAGCATCAATACGGACTTTACCTTTTCCGTCGAACATATCCCGCAGAGCGGCAAGACCTCGACGATCCGGAGCGCGGTCACGACGCCGGGCGGAAAAGGGGTCAACCAGGCCGTCGGCGCCGCCAGACTGGGCAGGCAGGTATCTTTGATCGGCGAGATCGGAAACGATGTCTATTCCTCCGATATCCTGCGGATGCTGGAGGATGAGCACATCGCCGCGCAGGGGATCCACAAGGATATGGACCAGCCAACCGGCACCGCCTACATTTATATCGAAAACAACGGTGAAGGCGCCATGTCGATCCTCCCCGGCGCCAACGCCAGGCTGAAGCCTGAGAGGATCCTCAGCCAGCGTTCTCTTTTTGAAAAGGCCGGATACTGTCTGATCTCCACGGAGATCCCTCTTCCGGCCGCCGTCTGCGCGGCCCGCACCGCCAGACAGTACGGCGTGAAGACCATAGTAAAACCGGCCGCCGTGAAAAGCCTGCCGGACGAGCTGTACGCAAATACCGATATCCTGGTCCCCAACCGCCGTGAGGCGGCGGTCCTCTGCCCCGGCTGCGGAACGCCGGAAGAGCAGGCCGAAGAATTCCTGCGCAGGGGCGCCGGCACCGTGATCATCACTCTGGGCGGTCAGGGCTGTTATCTGAGAACGCCCGCGCAGAGCCGCTATTTCCCGGCGGCCGATACCGTTCCCGTCGACACGACCGGCGGCGCGGACGCGTTTATCTCGGCGCTGGCGTCGTTTCTGACCGAAGGTTACGATCTGGAGCGGGCCATCCGCATCGCCACCTGCGCGGCCGGCTTCTGCGTCGCCAGGCAGGGCGTCGCCGCCGCGCTGATCGACCGGAATACACTGGAATCTTATATCAGGAAAACAGAACCGGAACTGCTTGAATAGGGATAATCGACGGTACCCGGCCGCCGGACGGCAGGAAATGGAGGAAATGATGAAGCAGCTGTATACGAGATTTTCAGAAAGCATGGATCCTCAGCGGATCCTCCCGGAATATCCGCGTCCCATGCTGGTGCGCGAGTCCTATTATAATCTGAACGGGCTGTGGGAATACGCGATCACCGGCGGCAAAGATTCTTTCTCTGCCGGGCCGGGCAGACAGCGGGCCGTGGCAGACGCAAACGCGGATCTGCTGGCCGCGGCTCCGAAGGAATATGACGGCAGGATCCTGGTTCCGTTTTCTCCGGAATGCGCGCTCTCCGGCGTGAACCGGAAGGTTCTCCCCGGAAATGTACTCTGGTACCGGCGGAAGCTGCCTGAGCTTTCGGATTATAAGGCTGGCATGAGCTCAGACTGCGCTCAAGATAACGGCGCTGTCCCCGATGACGCGGCGCGGCAGGGCTGCTGTTCTTCCTTCCGTTCCGGTTCTGCAGACGCGGGATACCGCGTCCTGCTGCATTTCGGCGCCGTCGACCAGCAGGCATGGGTCTATGTGAACGGGATCTTCGTGGGCGGACACACGGGCGGATACCTGCCGTTTACCTGCGATATCACGGATGCGCTGCAGTGCAGCGAAACCTGCGGCGGGTCCCCGGAGAACATCCTGACCGTCAGGGTCGTCGACGTAACCGACACCTCCTATCACAGCCGCGGCAAGCAGAAACTGGATCCCTCCGGCATGTATTACACCGCCCAGAGCGGCATCTGGCAGACCGTTTGGATGGAAGTGGTGCCGGAGAATTACATAGAACGGATCGCGTTCCGGCCGGACTGCGACAGCTCTGAGATTCGGATAAAGCTGTACAGCAAAACAGACGAAGCGGTTACCTATACAATCTATGCGCCCTCTGCTTCCGCGCGTCAGCCGCAGATCCTTCTGACCGGCAGCGCCGTGACCAACCACGCCTTCTCGGTCTCCCTGCCCGGTTTTCAGGCATGGAGCCCGGAAGAACCGTATCTCTATGACGTGACCTTCGAGACCTCCCGCGACCGTGTGCGGAGTTATTTCGCCATGCGGAAATGCGATATCCGGAAAGGCGCTGACGGCGTCCCTCGGATATACCTGAATAACCGGCCCTATTTTCAGACCGGACTTCTGGACCAGGGATATTACCCGGAAAGCCTCTACACGCCGCCCACCGACGAAGCGATGACCGCGGACATCCTGTCCGCCAAAGCGCTGGGCTTTAATCTGCTGCGCAAGCACGCCAAGATCGAGCCGGACCGGTTCTACTATCACTGCGACCGCCTCGGCATGCTGGTCTGGCAGGATATGGTCAACGGCGGCAGCGCCTACAAGGACTGGTACGTGACCTATCTGGCCACCGCCATGAACCAGCTTCACATCCGCCCCGGCGACCGGTTCCGCCGTCTGCTCTCCCGCCGTGAGAAGGCCGGGCGCGACGAGTTCACCGCCGAAGTCCGCGATACCGTCCGGGCGCTCGGCGGCCATCCGTCCATCGTGGTCTGGGTACCGTTCAACGAAGGCTGGGGACAGTTTGACACCTTAAAGATCTGCTCTCTGATCAAAAAAATGGATCCCGGCCGCCTCGTCGACCACGCCAGCGGCTGGTTCGATCTGGGAGGCGGCGACATCCAGAGCATCCACTACTATTTCTTCGATTATAAGTTCAAGCCGGAAAAGCGGCGCGCGATGGCGCTGACCGAATACGGAGGCTACTCCTGGTCCGTTCCCGGCCACTGCACACACGACGAGGAGTACGGATATCAGAAATATTCCGACTCCGCGTCGCTGACGGCGGCGTTTCGGCGGCTGATTACAGACACGATCCTGCCGTCCGTCCGGGAAGGCCTGGCCGCGGTCATTTACACACAGCTTACGGACATCGAGAGCGAGACCAACGGCCTCTACACCTACGACCGGCAGATCTGCAAAATGGATATGGAAACCGTGCGTGAATGCAACCGGATGATGAAGGAGGCCGGCGTCGTGCAGCTTTGTCGCGGATTCAAAAAAGATGAGACGTGATTTGTCAAGGGGGTTTTCTGCAAAAAAACACTTTTATAGAAATAATTATGAAATAGGCACAAGGCAGGAATATGCGTTCCTGTCTTGCTTTTCATTATAGAATATGACCTGCAATACAAGGTTTCGGTTTGAAATTCAAGATGATTTCGTGACTTCTCTCTATCCTGCTAAACAACTAAGCAGCCAGAGGCAAATACCTCTGGCTGTCAGTTTTTATGCAGTTTTCTCAGTATAATACTGAGCCTGGGCGTTCCAGAGTTCGTGGTATTTGCCATTTTCGTCGGCCACCAACTCATCATGGCTGCCAAGCTGAACCAAGTGGCCCTTATGGAACACGGCAATCTCATCGCAGAATTTACAAGAGGACAGACGGTGACTGATGAACACGGAGGTTTTATCGCTGGCAATGTCGTTGAATCTTGCATAAACGTCCGCTTCCGCAATGGGGTCAAGGGCGGCGGTGGGTTCGTCCAGGATCATAAAAGGGGCATCCTTATAGAGCGCTCTGGCCAGGGCGATTTTCTGCTGCTCACCGCCGGAAAAGTCCACACCGTCGTTTTCGTAATCCCGGCCGATGTTGGTATGGATGCCATTGGGAAGGCTGGCGATTTTCTCGCCCAGGCCCACCCGGTTCAGGCAGTCCAGCACACGACCTCCGTCAAATGTATCCGATGCCGCCACATTTTCCGCAACGGAGAAGGCAAACAGGGTATAATCCTGGAACGCCACAGAGAACAGTGCCATATACTCATCATAGCGGTAGCGGGTGATATCGATGCCGTTAAGCAGGATTTTGCCTTCTGTGGGGTCATAGAGCCTGCATAGCAGCTTAATAAAGGTGGTCTTGCCGCTGCCATTTTCACCGACGATCGCCAGTTTGTCGCCAATCTTGAACTTCATATTCACATGGCGCAGGACCCATTCCTCGCTGCGGGGATACTTAAATGACACATCCCGGAACTCGATCTCATAGTCGATGTCGTCCCGCTTTTCAACCGCCAAGGTGCCCTTATACATATTATTAGGCATGTCGAGGTATGCAAAGGTTTCTTCCAGATACTGATTGTTATCCCGCAGTTCTCCGATGTTGCTTCCCAACTCGGATATAGCATCCACAAACTTTTGAACGGTACCCTGGTACAGAATGAAGTTACCAATACCGATCACACCGATCCAGGCTTTGGCGGCAGTGAAGATAAATACAACGATTTTCATGACCATATTCAGCAAGTGCTTGCCAAGGGCCAGTGAACTGCTTGCGCTTCCAAAGTCTTTTACCCATTGAGGGCGAAGCATATACTTTTCGTAGTCCGCCATAGCTAAACTGTTCAGCTTAAAGATGTGCATATCTGTGCCTTGGGCTTCCATATGAGCTGCCATCAGATTGTTCATCGGCGCAAGAGCGGATATGGCATCATTGATTTTGGCAATGGAGCGAGTAGATAGTTTCACGGACAAGACGGAATTTACCGCAATTACCACAAAAAGCACAGCGGCTGCCCATGGAGAATTGACAAAAGCAAAGAAACCGGTGTAATTACCGGGAGCAACCCGGAAAAGAGAAATGGTAAGCACAGCAGATACCAACATATTCAGTATTTTGCGGAGAATATCCCTTGTGCAAAAGAGGATTTTCGGCAAGCCCGCACCCGTTGCATTCATAACGGACTTGATTCTGGTGTGTGCCAGTGCCACTTTTGGATCTTCCAAATGCTCGTACTGAAAATGATTTGCCGCATCGAACAGGTACGCCTCGTGGCGGGTGTAAAACAATTTGTAGATCGCATCCAATCTGCCTTGCGTAAAGCGGCTCAAAAGGGAGAGCACAAAGGAACCTGCTACGGCAATACCGGCAAGAAGCAGTAACCGATGCAGATCACAGGAACCAGCCAGTTCATTGACAATTTCCGCAGACATATATAGAGGGAAATAAGGCTTCAAGCAGGCAAAAATACTTTCAAGGATGAGATAGGGCACATAACTCGGCATAATTTTCTGCCAGACACCAATTCCTTTTTGTATCATCTTAATATCTTCCAGCAGGGTACGCTTCTTATTCTCCATCTTCGTTGCCTCCTTCCTTGTAATACTTACTTTGAACATCAAACAGCTCTCGATATTTCTTTCCTGCCGCCATCAATTCATCGTGTGTGCCTTCCTCTGCAAAATTGGCGCCATCCAGCAGAAAAATACGGTCACAGAAGCGGGTAGATGCCAGACGGTGGGAGATAAACACGGAAGTTGCGTTTTCTGTGATCTCATTGTATTTCTCGTACATTTTACTTTCGGCAATGGGATCAAGAGCGGCAGTGGGCTCATCCAGGATCATGCAGGCAGGATTCTTATACAGCAGCCTTGCCATCAAAAGTTTCTGCTTTTCACCGCCGGAGAGATCTACCGCATCAGGGTAGACTTCTCTGTTGAGCGGCGTATTCTCTTTCATGGGCAGGCTGCGAATCTTCTCTGCAAGACCTGCCATTTCCAGACAAGCCCACAGCTTCTGCCGGTCAATTTCTTCTTCCGTCATAGTGCAGGCAATGTTTCGGCCGATGGACATGGGCAACAAGTTATAGTTCTGGGGAACCAGGCCAAACAGGTCATACAGTTCATCCCTGTTGTATTCCAGGATGGAGTGTCCATCAATCAGCACCTCGCCGCTGTCTGGCAAGAGCAGGCCGCACATCAACATAGTCAGAGTTGTCTTACCGGCGCCATTCAAGCCAACCAGCGCAATCTTTTCGCCAGCGGCAATCTTAAAGGACACATGATCCAGAATCTGCTTTTCGCCCATTGGGTACTTGTAGCAGATATCCTTAAACTCAATGGCAAATGGGCCATGGGGAATAGGAATACCTTTACCGTGGTTCAATTTATCTTCGATTTCCAAATCTTCACGGAAGTCGGAAATCTGCAAGGCACCTTCTGCAACTTTGCCCCAATTGGTAAGAATATCATTCATATAACCGGATAGCGCTGTAATTGCGGAAAAGTACAGAACGAACTGTGCTACATCCACTTCACCGGCAATCGCTTTGTAAATCAGAAATCCATAGGCAAGGCCGTCACGGACGAAAACCACCAGGAAACTGACTGCGGCGGTTAAAAAACTTCTGCGTTCCCACAGATCGACGAAATGCTGACAGGCATCCATAATCTTACTGTTGAGTGTATGCAGATAGGTTTGCATACGGTAAAGCCGAATGTCCTTGCCATACTTAAATGTTTCCGTCATGCGGTGTACATAGCGTCTTCTCTTGTCGGCGGCATTGCGTTCATCCATCTGCTGATAGTTGGTTTTCCGCTCCCACACGGTCATTCCGTAGGAAACAGCACAGCCAACTGCTAAAAGGACGACGATAAGCGGGTGCAGCATGGATACCACACCGCCAAACAAGACAAAGTTAAGGATCGTGGCAACGATGGCCGCAAAATCCATAGGAAGATGGACACCAGCCGCATGGTTATCTTCAACTGCTTTATCTGCCCGTTCATCCAGTTTTTGAATGCTCTCGGAATATTGGTGATACCAGTCCCGGCTGCGCTGTCTGGAAAGCTTACGGTACATTAGATGGTATGTTATGTACATTTCATCTGTTTGGTTGTAAATAGATACCATTTCGTTTGCAAACTCAGTCAGAAATCCGGCTGTCAGCAGACCAACGATCACAAGTGCTGCATATCCAAACTCTGACGCGGTTTCCAGTGCTTCCAAAATGAAGGACGGAGTATAGAGCGTCAGAGCGGCAGCAGCAACAGTGATAACAACCGCTAACACTCCATGCACCGCTGATTGGCGTTCGTTTTTCCATAAGTATCGGTAGATATAGCCAACGCAACTTAACAGACCGTACTTTGGCTTGCGCTTTGGCTCTTTCCTGGGTTTTTCCATTGATTCAGACCTCCTTGATTGATCTGACAGCAATATATCACAAACCGAATCATCAGGCGGCGTTCGGTGAACGAAATGCGGTTTTCGGTGAACGAAATGCAAATGGGGCACTGGCGCGTTTTTTGCATACTGACGTAATGCAAATGGGGCAGTTTCCCGCCCCATTCTAAAGGATTATTCTTCAGCCAGAGGAATTAAGATTTCAGCTGTAAAGCCGCTGTCCTCGCTGTCGGCAGAGAAAATGCCGCCATATTTTGTTACAAGGCTTTTCACCCGTGCAAGTCCGAATCCATGGTCGATACCCTTGGAGGAAGAGAACAAACCGCCACGCCGGGATAGCTTCTTGCCGGCGGCATTGGTAATTGCAAGATAAAGCTGGGTGTTCTTCTTTCCTATGTAAATGCGGATGAACCGGTCATCCGTGGGCAGCTTCTTGTTTTCCTCCACGGCATTGTCCAATAGATTGCCAATAATCACGCACAGGTCAATATCCGAAACCGTTACCCCGGCCGGAAGCACCGCTTTTGCGTTCACCGGAATATCATTCTGGGTAGCAATGTTGATCTTACCGTTGAGAATTGCATCCACCATGACCCGTCCGGTCTTAATGGAGGTATCCACCTGGGTCAGATCGTTGTTGAGCTGACACAGATACTCGTTGACTTCATCGTATTTACCCAGAGCCATACTCGCCTGTAATGCCTGGATATGGTTATGGTCGTCGTGACGCCATCCACGCATTTTGGTGTACATACCTTCCACTTCATCACAGTATTTGCGAATCAAATCACTTTGGTAGGCTTCGATCCGTTTGTCGATCCATTTTTCAAACAGCATATTGTTACCTCAAAACAGGCGAATGATCTCTTTGGCGATTTTCTGTGTCATACCCCGGCTGATGGGTACTTCTGCGCCGTTCTTCAGCACAACGCTGTCGCTGCCGATCCGCAGAACATGGCGCAGATTGACGATGAAGGAGCGCTGGCACTTAAAGAAGTATTCATCCAATTCCTTTTCAGTATCCGAAAGGGTGACTTTCATGCGGTATTCCTGGGTGTCTGTATGTACCACCACATATTGCTTCTGTGCTTCTATGTAGGTGATCTTGCTCAGCGGGACAAGCTCGGTCTGGCGATCAAAGGAAATGGCAAGCCGCTTTTCGTTCTTGCCCAGATTGGCAGCAGCCTTGTCCAGTACGGCAAACAGCTTTTCCTTTGCCACAGGTTTCATAAGGTAATGGAGCGCGGACACCTCATAACCCTCTGCCATAAAGTCAGGGAAACCGGTGATGAATACGATCTGCACCAGTTCATTCTCCTGCCGGATCTTCTTAGCAAGGGAAACGCCATCCATAGCACCCATTTCAATATCCAGCAGCAGAATGTCCCATGCCTTATCATCGGCATGGTGGAATAGGAAGTTTTCAGCGGAAACAAACTGCTGCGCTTGAACAACGGCCTGCCGATCCTGCGCCCAGGCTTTCAAAATGCTCTGTATATATTCTGCGTCAATATTGCTGTCATCAACGATTGCAACCCGATAGGCCATGTGTTCACCTTCTTCCATTAGGGAAGCACTGAATCAATCCCCGTGCGCAGATTTAATCTGTCCTTCCTTAGATTTATCACCATAAAAAACGGAATAATTATAGCACCAAAGTGTGAACATTTCCATACTCTTGTTGCATAAAGTAAAAAGCGGGGGCATTTTTATGATGCATTCCCGCTGATTTTTTAGCGTTCCCACTCGTCTTTCATTTTCTGTTTCTCTTTTGATAAAAGAGAAAATGGGTGCGCCGCGAAATGTGACGCATCCATCTCTCTCGGAAGTTCTCGCGGCTCTGTCCGAAGATCACAGGGAGGTATTGTTCTTCTCCGCGATCCGACTGTACAGCAGTGACAGGATTGATGAAATGCGGGGGCAGACGGACAGAAACATCCGCAAGGTGCGGAACACGGCTTTACGAAAAATACATAAGAAAATCCTCCCGGTACTCAGGCAGCGGGAGGAATCGGGACAGCCTGTGACGATGGAGGAACGGCGCTTTCTTGCGGAAATGAAGGACACCGACATTGACAAGGATAGCGGCAATTCGTATAATAGGTAATAGGAATATTCGATGTTCTGGTTACACGGAGGACAGTATGAGAAATCTGTTTGAACGTACAGGCTCCCATTGGGTGCGGTACAGTGAATATGAATGGCGGGCGGCTCTGCATGAGTAAAAAGCCGGACAGCGATATTCAGAAAGAAGTCAGGGCGTTTGCTCTGAAATATGGCCTTTTCGGGTTGATGACCGCGCTGCCCACCACGCCGAAGTTTGCAAGCCGATGGCGGTCAATATGTGTTTCCAACGTGAGTGCGCCGAGAGGTATGACTGGCTGAAACAGCAGTTTACGAACTGGATTTTTGTGTTCTCCACGAGTATGCTGTACTATGAGGATTACGATAAAGCCGACCATCGTGTGGGACTTCCACTCGCTGCTGTTGGGTATCCAGATGATGTTCAGCTTTATGCTGACAGACGATACAAAACCGCTGCGGCTGTGTAAGCACTGCACAAAGGTTTTCGTAGCGAGCCGCCCCAGCAATCAGTTTTGCAGCCCGGAATGCAAAAACAGGTACAACGTCTACAAGAGCAGGAAGAAGAATAAGCCGGACGGGGAGGCGCAGAATGAAGATTGAAAGATGGATAGCAGAAGCGACGGAATGCGATTTTAAGGTTGCTCTGGAAA
>CANQGA010000058.1 GCA_947600145.1 uncultured Lachnospiraceae bacterium
GCGGAGACCAACGAGGAGTTCATGGAGAGGTATTTCTCCGGCGAGGAGTTCACCTACCAGGAGATTTCCTCCGCGCTTCGTGAGAACGTGATCAGCGGCAGCATCGTTCCGGTCATGCTGGGAAGCGGAATCAACGCCCAGGGAGCCAAGATGCTTCTGCAGGCCATCGACAAGTATCTGCCGTCGCCGGATCATTTCGAGTGCATCGGCGTGGATGTGTCCACCGGCGAGCGCTTTGTGGCCAAGTATAACGACGACGTATCCCTTTCCATGAGAGTTTTCAAGACCATCGTGGATCCGTTCATCGGCAAGTATTCTCTGGTCAAAGTGTGTACAGGCACCCTGAAACCGGATATGGCTTCCTATAATGTCAGCAAGGAGACGGAGGAGAAGATCGGCAAGGTCTACACGCTGCGCGGCAAGGAGCAGATCGAGCTCGCGGAGCTGAAGGCCGGCGATATCGGCGCGGTGGCGAAGCTGAACGTGACCCAGACCGGCGACACGCTGGCAGTCCGCACGGCCCCGATCCTGTATCATAAACCGGAGATCTCCACTCCTTATACCTACATGCGCTACACGACCAAGACCAAGGGCGACGATGACAAGGTGGCCAGCGCCCTGGCGAAGCTGATGGATGAGGATCAGACCCTGAAGATGGTCGGCGACAAGGAGAACCGTCAGACGCTTCTGTACGGTATCGGCGACCAGCAGCTGGAGGTCGTGGTCAGCAAGCTGCAGAGCCGTTATAAGGTCGACATCGAGCTGTCCAAGCCCAGGTTCGCGTTCCGCGAGACCCTGCGCAAGAAGGTGGAGGCCCAGGGCAAATATAAGAAGCAGACCGGCGGCCATGGCCAGTACGGCGATGTGAAGATGTCCTTCGAGCCCTCCGGCGATCTGGAGACTCCCTACATCTTCGAGGAGCAGGTATTCGGCGGCGCTGTTCCGAGGAACTACTTCCCGGCAGTTGAGAAGGGCATCCAGGAATGTGTCCTGAAGGGCCCGCTTGCCGGATATCCGGTTGTCGGACTGAAGACGGTCCTTCTGGACGGTTCCTACCATCCGGTAGATTCTTCGGAAATGGCCTTTAAGATGGCAGCCAGCCTGGCGTTTAAGAAGGCGTTCATGGAAGCCAACCCGGTTCTTCTTGAACCCATCGCTTCCGTGAAGGTGACTGTGCCGGATAAATTTACCGGCGATATCATGGGCGACTTAAACCGCCGCCGCGGCCGCGTGCTGGGTATGAATTCCGACCATCACGGCAAGCAGATCATTGAGGCGGACGTGCCCATGAGCGAGATGTTCGGCTACAATACCGACCTGCGCTCCATGACCGGAGGCATCGGTGTGTTCGAGTATGAGTTCAGCCGCTACGAGCAGGCTCCCGGCGACATCCAGAAGAAGGAAGTCGAGGCCAGGGCGGCCAGCATGGAGGACGCGGAGAACTGACAGAGTTTTCGGGACTTTTATAGTAGTTCAGCATGGGACGCGCCGCCGGCAGGAATACCTGAGGCTGGCGCGTCCCTGATACGTAAAGGAGTCGGGGCGATGGGCGAAAGGAAGCTCGCGCTGGTCCGCAGGAGCTATTCCCGGATGGGGCTGGCGTATTTTGTCTTTTTCATAGTCGCAGGTATCAGCCAGGCGGCGGCGCTGATGCTGCTGGGGGGCCTGGAAGGCATGGCCGGCAGCAGCATTTCTTCCCTGGCCGGGATCCTGGCGATGTATCCGCTGGCGTTTCCGCTCAGCTATCTGATCGTGCGCACAGTTCCCAAAAGGGGACCGGCGTGGCAGTTTGGGATCGGAGGAGCGAGGTTTGCCGCGGTCTTCGTCATCTGCCTGGGATCCATGCTCGTGGGCAATCTGATCGGCCTTTTCCTGATGCTGATCGTAAGCCTGCTCACCGGACAGCCGATGGAGAATAATGTGCAGGAGCTGATCCTGGGAATGGATCCTGCCGCGATCCTGCTGGCCGCGGTGATCATCGCGCCGGTTCTGGAAGAGCTTCTGTTCCGTAAATTCCTGCTGGACCGGGTGGCGTGCTTCGGTCAGCGGACGGCGGTGCTCGCGTCCGCGGCGCTGTTCGCGCTGGCGCATGGGAATTTCTATCAGTTTTTCTACGCGTTCGCGCTGGGGGCGGTCTTCGCGTATGTGTATCTGCGCACCGGGCGGATCCGCTATACGATCGCGCTCCATATGCTGGTGAATTTCTGCGGAAGCATCGTGCCGGTGCTGATGCTGGACTATATGGAGACGTCGCCGGTGATCGGCTCCGTGCTGGTGCTGGGATGGTATCTCGTGCTGGGATTGACCGTGATCGGCGGGATCGTTCTTCTGATCGTGGGACGCAGGCAGATCTGGTTCTACCGGACGCCGGACCGGATACCGGCCGGAAAATGGATCGCGGCGGTATGCGTGAACGTGGGGATGATCCTGTTCTTTCTATACTGTATGGTCAATTTTGTGTTGGCATAGGGAACTTGATCAGCAGAAGAAAGAACGGCGCGGATGCGCAATATGAGGACAGAAACAGGCAGCGCGGGTTTGCGCCGCGCGGACAGGAGGCTGCCATGGGTGAGCAGGAAAACCGGGGGACGGACGATATCGCGGAGAAGATCCGGAAAGCGCTGAATACTGCCCTGGATCTGAGGGATTTCAATCAGCTGAATCAGACGATCAGTGAGACCGTTGATTCCGCCCTGGGGGAGGCCAGGCAGCAGTTTGAGAGATATCGCACACGTGTGGAGAAGGACGGCGGGACGCCGGTGGATACGCAGGCAGCCCGCTGGGTGGACGACGGGACGCAGAAGGAAACAAACGCGGGACAGACCCGGACTCAGAACCAGTCCCAGGGGTGGACCCAGAACCAGTCCCAGGGGTGGACTCAGAACCAGTCCCAGGGCTGGACCCAGGTTCGGCCCGAGGCGCAGACCCGGTTCCAGACGCGGCAGGACGGCGACTGGCGGCGCGGTACACGCGAACCCGGCGACACTGGCCGGTATACTTATAACAACAGCGGGATTTTCGGCGCAGCGGAGAATTACACATACGGGAACGCGACAGGCGCGCAGACCGCGAGCGGACTTCCGAAGCCTGCGGATTTTCGTGTCAACTGGAGAGGGAGGATATCAGGAATCCTTTTAAGTGTGTGCGGAGGCATCGGGACTTCGGTGTTCGGGCTGCTGACGCTTCTGTTTCTGTGTATGTCCCTGATCGTGCTCAACGACCCCTTCGGCTGGGGAATGACGCTTTTTCTGGCCGTTGTGACGGGGGGCTTCGGCGCAATGCTGGGGCTGGGAATCACGAAGAGCGGACGGGTCAGCAGACTGAAGCGGTACCTTGATGAGATCAAACGGTTCGGAAAGCCGTACTGCGAGACCGGCCGTCTGGGTCTGGCAGTCGGCCGCGGAGCTGATTTCGTAAAGAAGGATCTGAGAAAGATCTTGTCGGCGGGGATGCTTCCGGATGCGAGACTTGCCGAGGACGGATCCTATCTTTTGATGGATCAGGAAACCTATCGGCAGTACTGGACAGCTCAGCAGGGTTTTAAGGCGAGGCAGGAAGAGCAGCGTATGGAGATTGAGCGGCAGAAGGCCGCAGAAGCGCAGAGAACCGCAGAAGCACAGAGGGCCGGAGAGAACCGGAGCGGTGCCGCGGTCGGAAACGGGACCGGGAGTGGTTCTGAAAGCAGCCGCGCGAAGGGCGGAACCGGGGGCGGTCCTGAAGGCAGCCGCGTGAAAGGCGGAAACGGGACCGGGGGCGGATCGGGCGAGCGCCCGGCGGCCGCGACAGGGGATGCCGAGGTTGACGCGGCGATCGTCCGCGGAGAAGAACAGATGGAGCTTCTGGACCGGATGCGGAGGACGATGCCGGAGAGCGTAATGACAGACAAGCTCCTCCGCCTGGACCGGGTTCTGGAACGTCTCTTTGAGACGCTGCGAAAGTATCCGGATCAGCTGGATGAACTGGAAAAATTCATGGAATACTATCTTCCCACGACTGTGAAGCTGGTGACGGCGTACAAAGAGTTCTCCGAGGTGGAATTTCCGGGGGATAATATCACGGGCGCGAAGAAGGAGATCGAGAAGACCATGGATACGATCAACGGGGCTTTCGAGAAGCTTCTTGACGATATGTATGAAGATACGGCCTTTGATGTCATGACGGACGCCTCCGTGCTTCAGTCGATGCTGAAGCGGGAGGGACTGACGGACAGTGATTTTCAGATGGATCAGCAGCAGACCGGCTCCGTGCCGGAAGCGGATAAAAAGAAAGAGTGAGAAGGGAGTATAAGACCATGGCACAGAATTGGGATGAGATGGACATTCAGGAGAAGCCGGCGGAAGCGGCGGCTCCCAGCCTGACACTGGATCCGTTCGGGACGGAGGCGGCGCCGGCTGCGGTCAGCCCCGTCGGGACAGAGACAGCTGTGGCAGAGACGCAGCCGGAACCGGTACAGGTGGTGCTGACGCCGGAAGAGCAGAAGATGGTAGATGATTTTGCGGAAAAGATCGATCTGAGCAATTCCAATATGGTCCTGCAGTACGGCGCGGGGGCTCAGAAGAAGATCGCCGATTTTTCGGAGTCTGCGCTGGAGCACATACGGACGAAGGATCTGGGCGAAGTGGGAGAGATGCTCACGGATCTGGTCGGTGAACTGAAAACGATCGACACAGAAGAGGACAAGGGCTTCTTCAGCATTTTCAGGAAGGGCGGGGATAAGCTGACCGCCATGAAAGCCAAATATGAGAAGGCGGAGAACCATGTGAATCAGGTCTGCAAGATGCTGGAAGGCCATCAGGTGCAGCTTTTGAAGGATGTGGCCGTCATGGACCGGATGTATGACCTGAATCTGTCCTATCTGAAAGAGCTTTCCATGTATATCCTGGCCGGCAAAAAGAAGCTCGGCGAAGTCCGCGCGGCGGATCTGCCGGAAGCTGTGGAGAAAGCGAAGAACAGCGGACTGCCGGAGGATACGCAGGCGGCCAGCGATCTGGCGAATCTCTGCGACCGGTTCGAGAAGAAGCTGCACGACCTGGATCTGACGCGCATGGTCTCGCTGCAGATGGCGCCGCAGATCCGTCTGGTTCAGAACAACGATACGATCATGTCTGAAAAAATTCAGTCCACGCTGGTGAACACGATTCCTCTGTGGAAGACCCAGATGGTCATCGCGATGGGGCTGAGCCATTCCACGGAAGCGGCAAAAGCCCAGCGGCAGGTTACGGACACGACCAACGAACTGCTGAAAAAGAACGCGGAGATGCTGAAGATCGCCACGGTGGAGACGGCGAAGGAATCAGAGAGAGGGATCGTGGATATCGAGACGCTGAAGTCGACGAACCAGGCTTTGATCACAACGCTGGATGATGTGATGAAGATCCAGGAGGAAGGCCGTACGAAGCGGAGAGAGGCGGAGCAGGAGCTTGGCCGTCTGGAGGAAGATCTGAGGCAGAAGCTTCTGACCATGAGTCAGTCCCGCAGCGCGCAGTGACAAAGCCGGCGGGGAAGGCATCCCGCAGCGTGCAGTGACGAAGCAGGAGGGGAAAGCGTCCCGCAGCGCGCAGTGACGAAGCCGGCGGGGAAGCGTCCCGGAGCGCAGTGACGAAACGCCGGGGAAGAAAACAGGAGAAAGAAAGTAAAAAGATTGTCCTGAGAAGGACTGCAGCGGAAAGCCGGCCGGAGCGCCGGCTTTTCTTTTTCCATGCGGGCAGAACGCAGGCGGCGTTCTGCCCGCATGGCGATCGCGCCGGTATGCAGGGGGGGAGCGGCAGCAGACAGCGCAAGATAGGCTATATTTTTAAAAAGGTTATACAAAATGTAGTTGATAGGTTATCTGAAAGGTGCTATAATAGGTTAACTGTATAATTAGGTTGCAAAGGAGAATCTGAGATGAGACAGAAGACAGCAATCCTGATGGCATTTCTGATGCTGCTGCAGACGCCGATGAATACGGCCGCGGCGACGCTCAGGATGACGCCCCTGCGGATGACCGCATCGGAGACCGCAAAGCCGAGGACGGAGACGCCGGATCCGGAGGGGGACGGGGCGGAAGAGGAATGGGAAGACGGAGCCACTCCGTCCGACGCGCTGAGTCCTTACGGTATCCGGAAGATCAGCCTGGAGAGGACCGGCAATCTTCGCGTCGATATCCGGGGCGTCGTAGCCAGCCGGGCGTCAGACTGGCAGGTAGAGCTGTATCCGGCCGGCGGGGAGGCGGAGGACAATTTCGCGGAACAGTTCAGCGACGTCGTTACGCTGCCCGAAACCTCTGACGATGCTTATGTACAGGCTGCGGTTCTTCTGGAGGATATTCCGACAGGGCACTATGACCTGAGGCTGACTCCGGTGTCGGGGACGGAGAATTCCTATCTGCCTTATGAGCAGGAGAACATTGAGATCGGGACGGATCTGACAACGATCCATCTGATGAATGATGATCCGAAGCTCCACGGCTTTACTGCGGACAGCGCGGCTGACAGGTATGGGATCCTCTCGATGGGGGATATCAACAACGATCAGCTGCTGGACGAAAAGGACAAGGATCTGCTGATGGAGATCATTTCCCTGGCTGATCGGTCTTATGATGTATTTTACGACAGGGCGGATCTCAACGGCGACGGTCAGGTGGATATTCTTGACGTGGCCGCGTTCGCCAGGTATTACGATACGGATCTTGCGGGACGCAGGGCGAAGCCGGTGAAGCAGGTGCTGATCCGCGCGGATGAGATAACCTCTACGGAATCAGAGGGTACAGAGGTTTCCGGCTCTCTGGCCAATCTGATGGCCGGGGAGGAAGAGGTACTGCAGCTGAAAGGCGGCCGGGCCCCTATCAGTGAGGCGGCTCCGGTCGAGATCGCGGCGGAATTTTCCGAACCCAAAGAGATGGCGGGCTTCGTCATCGATCCGGTGCCGGGATCGGACGGGAGTATTCAGAACGGTCAGGTGATCGTCGAGACCGAAGGCAGCGGGGAACCCATGACCTTTGAGATCAAAAACGGCGAAGCGGAGCAGAAGACGAGAACGATCCGCGCGCTGTATGCGATGCAGACGAAAATGGCGGTCTCGACTGCGCCTGTTCCGGCCGCAAACCTGACGATTGACGGGGATGACGCGATGCTTCAGGGCATGCCGATCGTCATTGACCTGAAGGGTCAGGTGGCTGTAAAGAAGATCACGATCAAGGTTACAAAGACCATGAGCGGGGGCAGTCTGGCGGAGATCTCCGATGTGGAGTTCTACGGCGATATGGCTGACCGGATCCCGGAAGCCCCGATGTTCGTGCCGGAGCGGGTGGTCGTGGAAAATGGAAGCGAATGCTTCACGTTGTCCTGGAAGAAGATGCCGAACGTGACAGGGTACGAGGTTGCGGTAACCGGCGAGAACAGCAAAAAGGCTGTGTCGACCGATCTGTATGAAATAGAAGGAACGAGCCTTGAGGTGACCGGAATGGGAGGGGCCAAGCTGGTCAACGGCAGCGCCTATGCGGTGGAGATCCGCTCGGTCAACGGGGCATGGAAAAGCAAGGCGGCCTCTGTGACCGCTGAGCCGAGGGCCATGGGGCTCCCGCCGGCGCCGGAGAATCTGGTGATCCAGTCCGGTTACCGCAGGCTTTCCCTCAGCTGGAAGGAAATGAAGGATACGGAAAGCTATACGCTGTTCTACAGGGACACGGCGAAGACCGGCTCCGACTATCAGTCAGTTCCCGATATTCAGGATACCCGGTATGTGCTGGACGGTCTGCAGGATGAGACGGAGTATGAACTGTACCTGACGGGAACCAATCCTGTCGGCGAGGGGCCGGCGTCGCTTCATTATATCGCGTCCACCATCAGTTTAAGTCCGCCGGAGACGCCGAACTATAAGCTGATCAATACGCCGGTCAAGGGCAGGGATCTGACCGCCCATATCGAGTCGGTCGCGTGCGCCGGCGATGACAGCCGCCAGTTTGATATCGTGGACGGGCGTTATGACACGGCATGGGTCGTGGAGGACTGGGACGCGGGATATACCTATCCCGGGGACGACAAGGCCCCGATCGTCACGCTGGATCAGGAGTATGAGATGGATACGGTGGTCGTCGTTCCCGACGAAATGCAGACCTACGACCTGACCGGCGCCACTCTGCAGTACTGGACCGACGACGGAACCAAGGTGACGCTTAAGACTACCATGCGGCGCAGGGCCGGAAGCAACAAGAAGGTATATTACAGCTTCCAGACGGCGGAACCGTTTAAGGCCAGGAAGGTGCAGCTGCTTTTGGGCAACACCTACGGGCACGCGAGGCGGATCAGTGTCGCGGAGATAAAATTCTACTATTACGATCCGATCGAGAACGAGATCATGGGCCTTTACACGGATACCTACCATGTGATCCTGCGGCCGGACGTGACGATGGCCGAGATCGAGAAGCTTCGCGCGAAGCTGCAGCAGAAGGATCCGGTCAGCGGGGAGTATCATCCGAGAAAGGCGGAACTGGAGACCGAGCTGGATAATGCGGCAAAGATCTTAAAAGACGGCGGCCTGCAGAAGGACATCCTGA
Source organism: uncultured Lachnospiraceae bacterium (assembly GCA_947600145.1). Lineage (GTDB taxonomy): Bacteria > Bacillota > Clostridia > Lachnospirales > Lachnospiraceae > UBA3402. The sequence continues at coordinate 8,537 of CANQGA010000058.1, forward strand.
TGGTGGACGCGAAGGATACGATGCGTTCCGACGGGCATATCACGTTCCGGGGCGGATTGAACGCGTATCAGCCGCTGGGCGTGACGGCCCTGGCAGGCGAGACCCTGACGGTCTATGTGGGCGGCCAGACGGTGAGAAATGGGGACTCGACCCGGCTGGAGCTGATCATTTCCCAGTATCACGGCAGCAGCAAGGCGGTGTTTAAGTCGCTCGGTTACTTAAAGGGCGGGCCGAATGAGATCACGGTGACGGCCCTGGACGATATGAATCTTGAGCGCGGCGGCCAGCTGTATGTGGAGTACACCGGCGCGTCCGGCGACGAGCAGTACGGCGTCCGCGTCAGTGGCGGCCATAAGGCGGCGGTTCTCGACCTGAGCGATGTGACGGATCAGAATGAACGGATCCGTCTGGCGAAGGAATATCTGACCGCCGTCAGGGAGCAGAACAGCCGGGCGGAGGAGCAGCACAGGAAGGATCACGCCCAGTATGACTGGGATCCGCAGAACTGTATCTACCAGGGGACGGACATCCTGACGCGGTATGGAATGATCTCCACGGCTGCGGCACAGGTGCTCTCCGGCCTGGGAGACGGAAGCATCGACGACATGGCTGTGAAGCTGGAACGGTCTATGCGGGCTTTTGACGAGATGATGGTGCTGTTCTATCAGCATAAGGGACTGAGTGAGGATCCGGAGGCGCCCGTTTATAACCGGATGCCGGTCAGCCGCATCAACATCCGCTACCAGAGAATGTTCGCCGGCGCGTTCATGTACGCCGGAGGAAAGCACATCGGCATCGAGTGGCCGGAGCTTGCCGGGATGATGGGCGGCGTTCCGATGGAAACGGACGGCAGCGGCAGATATCTGGGAACCGGCCAGTATTTCGGCTGGGGCATTTCCCATGAGATCGGCCATGAGATCAATGAAGGCGCCTATGCGGTGGCGGAGATCACCAACAACTATTTCTCCGTGCTGGGACAGGCTCGGGATACCAATGATTCCGTACGCTTTGATTATGACGACGTCTTCGGCAAGGTGACGTCGGGCACGAAGGGCAAGGCGTCCAATGTGTTCGTCCAGCTGGCCATGTACTGGCAGCTGCATCTGGCCTATGACCTGGGCGGTTACAATTACAAGACATACGCGGACAATGAGGAGCAGCTGGCGAACCTGTTCTTCGCCCGGACGGACAGCTATGTGCGCAACCCGGACTCCGCGCCCGGAGCGGACAACAACAGGCTGGTCCTGACGTCGGCGGATACGGACAATAAGCTGATGCGCCTCGCCACGGCGGCGGCGGAAAAGAATCTTCTGGAATTCTTCCGGCGGTGGGGGCTGGAGCCTGACGCGGGTACGGTTTATTACGCGAGCCAGTTTGAGGAAGAGACCAGAGGGATCTGGTTCGCCAATGACGAGACCAGGGCGGAACAGCTTGCGGCGGGAGCCGCAGAGAACCCGGCGGCAGGCATAAAGGCCGGCGGCTCGCTGGATTACACAGACGGAAGCAGTCAGGTGACGCTGCATCTGAATTCCGGCAGCGACATCTGGATGTACGAGATCTACCGGTATGAGCGCGTGAAGGACCGGATCGAGAGACGGCCGGTAGGTTACGCGGAGGCCGAACCGGATGGAACCGCTGATTTTACCGACACTGTCGGAACGATCAACAATCATACATTTACATATGAGGTTATAGGTTATGACAGATGGCTCAATCCCACGGCCGTGTCGGAGATCGGCACCGTCAAGGTCTGCCACAACGGGCAGCTGGACAAGTCGCTGTGGGAGGTCAGCACCAATCTGACCAATGAGAAACTGGAACAGCCCAACGAGTTCCATCCTGACACCACAGAACAGCCCGGCATCCGGGCGATGATCGACGGAGACGCCGTGAACGGATTTACGGGAAGCACGGCGGCAGGAATCGATCCGGAGATCGTTCTCTGCCTGAATCAGGAGGAGACCATAACCGGCCTGACCTACACGGCCGCGTCCGGAACGCCCGTTGGGGCATTTGAGATCTATGTGAGTGAAAACGGCGGCAGCTGGAAGCAGGCGGTCACCACCGAAAAGCAGTTCACACCGGGCGAAGGCGGCAGCCAGACCATCTGGTTCCATGACGCCGAACGGCTTTATACCTATGACGCGTCCTATGTGCGGCTGGTGGCGAAGGGCCAGGGCGGAACGGCGCTTACGATCTCAGAGCTGTCCCTGATCGGACAGACCGGCGACAATATCGAGTTCGCGGAGGAGAAGAGCATCGGCCGCCTGAAGAGCGATTTTACCGGCGAAGACGGCGCCCATATCCCGGCCGGCTCCGTGATCTTTACCGGCCAGTATAAAGGCAACCCGGCTTTCAACGCGATCCTTCTGTGGGATGAGAACGGAGAGCTGGTCGGCGGTACGGACAGCGAAGGAAATGTCAGGGCGACCCAGATCATTTTCGCGCCGGATCCCGGGAACGGACTTCTCGGGGAGGTTAGCAGCGGAACATGGATCTACTATATCGACCCGGAACTGGCGGGAACGATCGCTTCCGGCAGAGTACGGGCGGAGCTCTACCGTGTGGACGACGCCATAAGCCAGACCGGCGAGCGGCTGGTCAGCTCCACGCCGTTTGTGGAGGTACCGTCCGAACTTCCGGACGTCATTGTGAGCGGAGGAGGCGGCGTATCATGAGAACATTATCGGTCATAAAAAAAAGGTTCCTGCGGATCCTGTGCCTGACGCTGCTTCTGGCCGTGCTGCCCTGCGCCGTGAGGGCGGGGGCGGAAACAGGCCATGTCAGCGGGGCGGCCACCTGGAAGAAAGGAAGCAAAACAGGCCAGGCGGAGCTCTCCGTCCAGCTGGTGAAGCTGCCGGCCATGGGGCCGGTCACCGCGCTGCAGGTCAATGTGGCCCTGACGGCCGAAGATCTGAGCGGCGTTGAGTCGGCGGAATTTACATTTGACAGCCGGTGGTCCGGGCTGATCCGCGAATGTGTCTATGATGACAGCCGCGGCCTTCTGACGATCGTGATCGCCGGGAACAGCCAGATCATGGAGCAGGAGAATATTCATAAACTCGGTACCCTGAAGGTTCAGACCGACGGCGCGCAGCAGGAGATCTCCGCGGTCGTCATCGGCGGCGAGGCGGCCGCGGACGGCGAACGGTACCAGATCACATTTGTACAGGAGAGCGAGATCGCGCTCTACCGGTCGGAGCAGAGCTCCGGAAGCGGCGGGGGCGGCGGAAGCGGAGGCGGCGGTTATTCCTATCCCGGCCGTGTGACAGACGGCGGGGGCAGCCGCGGCGTCGGCCCGACGAAAAAGGGCATCGGCGGCGTCTACCAGTCCCCCCAGGCCGGAGCTATCGAGATCGACGGCGACTGGGAGCTGACAGGCGGCGCCTGGAAATACAAGCTTGTCTCAGGCACATACGCGAAGGATACATGGATCTATGTAGGAGGACTCTGGTACCATATCGGGCCGGATTCCCTCATGGATACCGGGTGGTATCTGGAGGACGGGACCTGGTATTTCCTGCGGCCCGACGGCCATATGAAGATGGGCTGGCTGGATCTGAACGGCGTCTGGTACTATCTGGAGCCGGTTACCGGAAAAATGAGGACCGGCTGGCTCTATGACGGCGGCTGGTGGTATTATTTCACCGCCAACGGGGACATGTGCCGCGGCTGGCAGACCATCGACGGAAAACAGTACTATTTCAATCCGACGGAGCCTGTCCCGGCGAAGGTGCTGAACGCGGCGACGGGCAGGATGGAAGAAACGACCGCCGGGCAGAGGCCCCTCGGCGCCATGTACGCCGGGACTACGACGCCGGACGGCTATGAGGTGGATTCCGTTGGCGTGCTGCGCCGGTCCGGACAGAACGGGTCGGCTGCGGGGATCACGCCGCTGAGTCCTGCGGGGAATACCACAGCGCCGGGCACGCCGGCAGCAACGTCAGGGCCGGTAAGTCCTGCGGGGGGCGCAGCAACGTCAGGGCCGGTAAGTCCTGCGGGGGGCGCAGCGGCGCCGAGTTCTTCCGGAAACCTGCCGCAGGCGGCGCCGAAGAGCCCGCTGATCCCATAATGAACTCAGTTTCCGATCCTGCGGGAGAGCGTCCGGAGCAGATCGATCTTTGCGCGGTCGTCCGGGTCCATGGATTCCGCCAGCACCGCGGCCAGCACTTCCGTTTCCTGATCGGAAAAGGTGATTCCGTTCCGGCGGGCTTCCAGCGAGACCGAGAGGAAGCGGTTCATCATCCGGTGACGCGGCGTCTGTCCGATCTGTTCCGCCAGTTCCGTTAGAAAATCCACTTTCTTCGGATCCATGGCTTTTACCCTCGGGTCGTCTTTCCATGCGCGGTTCACAGGACGGACCTCCCGGCCGGGACGCTTCCGGGCGCGCCGCCGAAGCCTGTTTCCGCGCGTGTCCCCGCGCCTGGCCCGGAGGAAGGCATGCCGCCGGCTTCCTGCATCATCATGTCCTGCTGGTACTGGCTGCCGATGCGGAATCCCTCCAGAAGATTGCAGACAAGATCGATGGAGTCCTGCTCCTGCCTGCCGGCGAACGGCCGGATGGCGTTCAGCATATCCAGCGGAGACCGCCTGCCCGCTTCTCCGAGCGACATGATGCCGACGGCGGCGTTTTCGCCGGAATCGAACAGGGCGATGGTGCGCCGCAGCTCCTGAAGCTTCACGAGAATGGAAAGGATGCGCTGCGAAGGCGCGTTTACATATGGAAGGGCCGCCTTCATCATCTGAAGATGATGGTCGCCGGTCAGATAATCAAAGTCTGTGAATTTGATGGTGGAGTCTTCGTTCATGTCCGCCTCATGATTTCTCTTTGCAGCAAGTATATGACAGGGAACATGTCAGATATTCCGGCATATGATGATTGTATAGTAAAGAATGCGGGAGGAAGTTATGCCGGGCCGCCTTATCATAGAAGGAAATTCGGTTTACGAGATCGATGAGGAATGTATGGAGAGGCAGAAAGAGAAGAAACGGGACCGCCAGCCCTGTGAAGGCAGCTATATGGTGCGCTGCCAGAAGGCCGGGGAGCGGAAGAAACGTCAGGGATAAGTAACGAGAAGGCCGCCGGTGATGAGCCGGCGGCCGCGGTCGTCTGGGAAAACAGCGGGAGTCCCGCGGCCCAGGGCATTCGTATCGCGACGGCGTGCGGGATCAGCAGCAGAAACCGTTTCCGTTCCCGCCGCAGCAGCACAGCAGCAGAAGGATCCAGATGATGTCGCTGCCGCATCCGCCTCCGCAGTTCGCGCCGCCTATGTTCGATCCGCCGTTTCCGCCGCAGCAGCACAGCAGAAGGATCAGGAAGATAATGTTGCAGCCGTTTCCTCCTGTCGTACAGTCGCATCCGCAGCCACAGTTCGTTGCCGCCAAATCACTCATGTTTTGTTCCTCCAGATATTCTGATTACACTTCATCATATGTCCGCCGGCTTGCCACTGTTTCCATATTTTGGGAAAATTCATCATTTTTTCTCGGAAACGAAACATTTGTAACAGGGAGGTAATACCTAAAAAAATCGTAAGAATTGACTAAGAAAAAACTTATTTCTTTTTTGGTAAAGTATGCTATACTACACTGTGGAATTGATCAATCTTTTCGCAGAACAGGTGAAAACATGAGCACAACGAATCGGACAGGCGGCAGCCGTTCCTACGCGGCGTCAGGCAGAGGAACCAGCCGGGGCGCAGGCAGCGGGGGAAGCGCGGGAAGCCGAAGCGGAAGCGGCGCGGGGAGCCGGAGCGGAAGCAGCGCAGGGAGCCGCAGCGGAGGCAGCGCGGGAAGCCGAAGCGGAAGCAGCGCGGGAAGCCGCAGTACGACAGCACAGAGGACCACATCGGGCCGCGGCCGGACAGGCTATCAGAGCTCCGGGACCACGTACCGCAGTTATAGAAAGAAGAAACCGTCGCCGGATTACAGGATCATTGCTATCATCGGAGTGATCCTGATCCTTGTGATCGCGGCGGTGGCGTTCGCGATGACCCAGAATCCGGGCAGATCCGGCATCCGCGGGGAAGAGGCCGGCAGGACTGAGACAACGGTGGCCGCGGAATCGGAGACCGAACTGGAGAAGCAGGTGACGGTCGATAATATCACGATCACCGGCATGTCCCGTGAGCAGGCGAGGGAAGCGATCCTGAAGAATTATCCGTGGAGCATGACAGCGGTTTATGAGGGGGATGTCTACGAGCTGGTCAACCTGATGTCGGGCAAGGTGGATATTCTTCTTGAAGAGATATTTACCGGAGCCCCGAAGGAGAAATATACGCTGGACACTTCCGGGCTTGAGGCGGCGGTGGCTACCCAGGTGGCGGCGATGAGGGACCGCTGGAACAAGGAGGCGAAGAACGGAGCCATTGACAGCTACGACGCCGACAGCGACAGCTTCACGTTTGCCGAAGGGGAGACCGGAATCGCCATTGACGAGGAGAAGCTTACGTCGGATATCCTTCAGGCGATCACGTCCAAGGATTTCGACGCGCAGATCCAGGTGACGGCTTCCTCGGTGGAGCCGGAGATCTCGAAGGCAAGCGCCCAGAGCCTCTATCAGACCATCGGGACCTATACGACGAACACGACGGCCAATTCCAAGCGCAATACGAATGTAAAGCTGGCGGCCCAGCAGCTGAACGGCACCATCGTGCAGCCGGGCGAGGAGCTTTCCTTCAATGACACCGTGGGAGAGCGTACCGAAGCCAAGGGCTATCAGGCCGCGGCCGCGTACAATAACGGCGAGGTCGTTCAGGAGATCGGCGGCGGTGTCTGCCAGGTATCCACGACGCTCTACAACGCGGTGCTGAAGGCGGGCATGAAGATATCGAGGCGGCAGTCCCACACATTTGAACCCAGCTATGTGACGCCGGGCATGGACGCTACGGTCAGCTGGGGCGGGCCGGATTTCCGCTTCATCAATACGAGCAAGGCGGCGGTCGGAATTAAGGCCAGCTACTATAACCAGACGGTTACGGTCTCCGTTTACGGGATCCCGGTCCTGGAGGAAGGCGTGACCTATTCTCTGGAATCTACGAAGCTGGGCGACCTGGATCCGCCGGCGCCTACTTACGAGGAGGATCAGACCGTACCTCTTGACCAGGAGATCACCGTGTCGGCAGGTTCAAACGGAAGCCGCTGGGAGACCAGGCTGATCATCAAGAAGAACGGAGAAGTTATCAGCCGCGAGGTGGATCACACGACTTCCTATAAAGGTCACGCGGCTGTGATCAAGCGCAACACGTCGGGCGTGGTCCTGACGCCGGAGGGCGAGGTATCCACTCCGGATCCGTCGGCAGGTCTGGAAAGCCAGCCGCCTGCGGAGTCTGTTCCGGTCGGGCCCGGCGGGTATTCGGATCCGGGTGCCGGTCCCGGCGGAGTTACACAGGATACGCAGACAGTTCCGGATTCCGGTATGGGACCGGACGCAGGCGGAAGCCAGATCCCTGCTCCCGATGCGTATGTTCCGGAAGTAACGCAGTCCCCCGAACAGCCGGCCGGAGATACCGGCGGCATGATCGTTGCCCCGCTGCCGATCTATTGAGACGGCAGGACAACGGTCGGAATCAGATATGCATTGAAAGCGCGCCTTCGGGCGCGCTTTTTGGTATGCGCCGGGCGTATGGGAGGGCGCGCGCGCTGTTTCTCTGCGTTTTGTTCAGAAATTAATACGTAAATTCATCGCTTTTGTGCTTTTCAAATCAAAAAATAGTTGCTATAATGTTAGACAGGTCAGTGTGAGCGGTTGTCTGCGCCCCATTCCCAGGGCTGGTCTCAGCCGAATCGTTATGCAGAAAACGCGCCGGCGCCCGCGCACACAGCACTGGGTTACATTCACATTAGTAGGAGGAAAATCAAATGGCAAGAAAAATGAAAACCATGGATGGTAATCAGGCTGCCGCTCATGCTTCGTACGCGTTTACCGAAGTAGCAGCCATGTACCCCATCACCCCTTCTTCCGTCATGCCGGAGCATACGGATGAGTGGGCCACCGAAGGCAGGAAGAACATTTTCGGCCGCACGGTTCAGATCACCGAGATGCAGTCCGAGGCGGGCGCGGCAGGCGCTGTTCACGGATCTCTGGCAGCGGGCGCTCTGACGACCACCTATACCGCTTCCCAGGGTCTTCTGCTGATGATCCCGAACCTGTACAAGATCGCGGGCGAGCAGCTGCCGGGCGTGATCAATGTATCCGCGCGTGCGATCGCGAGCCACGCTCTTTCCATTTTCGGCGACCACTCCGACGTGTATGCCTGCCGTCAGACCGGCTGCGCGATGCTGTGCGAGTCCAGCGTACAGGAAGTTATGGACCTGACCGCTGTCGCTCATATGTCGGCCATCGAGGGCAAGGTTCCGTTTATCAACTTCTTCGACGGTTTCCGTACCTCCCATGAGATCCAGAAGATCGAGGCGTGGGATTATGACGATCTGGCTGAGATGGTTAACTGGGACGCGATCGCCGAGTTCCGTCATCACGCTCTGAACCCGAACCATCCGTGCCAGAGAGGCTCCGCTCAGAATCCGGATATCTTCTTCCAGGCGAGAGAGGCCTGCAACCCGTACTATGACGCTCTTCCGGCCATTGTCCAGAAGTACATGGACAAGGTGAACGCGAAGATCGGTACGGATTATAAGCTGTTCAACTACTACGGCGCTCCCGATGCCGAGCAGGTGATCATCGCGATGGGTTCCGTCAATGACACCATCGAGGAGACCGTAGATTACATGATGAAGAACGGCGCGAAGGTCGGCGTTGTCAAGGTCCGTCTGTACCGTCCGTTCAGCGCGCAGGCCCTGATCGACGCGATCCCGGATACTGTGAAGAAGATCTCCGTTCTTGACAGGACCAAAGAGCCGGGCGCCATGGGCGAGCCGCTGTACTTAGACGTTGTCGCAGCTTTAAAGGGCAGCAAGTTCGACGCTGTCCCGATCTACACCGGTCGTTACGGCCTTGGTTCCAAGGACACCACGCCGGCTCAGATCGTAGCTGTTTATGAGAACACCGAGAAGAAGGTCTTCACCATCGGTATCGTGGACGATGTGACCCATCTGTCCCTGCCGGTCGG
>CANQGA010000059.1 GCA_947600145.1 uncultured Lachnospiraceae bacterium
CGCGTGCAGAAGGTGGAGAACATGATCCATCAGGTCGGCCTTCTGCCGGAGCACCTGACCCGTTATCCGCATGAGTTCTCCGGCGGCCAGCGTCAGCGTATCGGCATCGCTCGCGCCATGGTCATGGAACCGGAACTGGTGGTGGCCGACGAGCCCATCTCCGCGCTGGATGTGTCCATCCGCGCGCAGGTGCTGAATCTGATGAAGCAGTTCCAGAAAGAAAAGGACGTTACCTACCTGTTCATCGCCCATGATCTGAGCGTGGTCCGGTTCATTTCCGACCGGATCGGCGTGATCTACAAGGGGCGGATCGTGGAGGTGGCGGAAGCGGAAGAATTGTTCGATTTCCCGCTGCATCCGTACACCCACTCGCTGATCTCGGCGATCCCGATTCCGGATCCGCAGTTAGAGAAGAACAAGGTGCAGTATGTGTACGATCCGTCGATCCATGATTACAGTGTGGATAAGCCGGAGTTTGTGAACATCGGCCATGACCACTGGGTCTACGGCAATAAGGCGGAGATCGAGAAGTATAAGGAGCTCCGCGAGAAAGGCGAGCCGGTGAAGGCCGTCACGATCATTTCTCCGGATGAGGTGGAGAAGGCCGCCGCGGCCCGAAAGGCCAATGATGCATTGCAGTCGAAAAAGATGGAGAAGGAGCTGGAGGAATTCCTGGCGGCTCCGACCCGCGATACCGGAAGCTTCTGGTACGCGCTTATTTCCTTCTTCCTGCCGGTGCTTGGCTTGCTTGGCGGCCTGATATTTAAGCATTTCCATTTTAAGAGAAACGCGAAGTCGTGCTTTAAGGGGGCTGTTATCGGCCTTATCGTACTGGCAGTGATTCTGATATTGTTCTTACTGTTTTTGATACTGGCGGTGATCTAGATGGGCAAAAGAGGGGGTAATGACAGCCCGAAGCCCCATTTGAAGCCGGTAGAGAAGATCGAGGTTTCTGAGAAACATGTCGGCCGCAGAGCAATTGCTGCGGCCGTGTTTCTTCTGATCGGGGTCGGGGCGTTTGCGTATTTTATTGTGGGTCTGGTGCGGGGCGAGCCCGGCTGGACGGAGATCACAGCACTGTCGTCGAAGGTGAACTGCAGCGGGGACTTTATATTTCTGTATGAATTAGGGACGGAAGGCGGTTCAGCGCAGAGTGAAAAACAATCTGTGACCGCAGTGTACACGGCAGCGGCGGAGAAGGCGTACTGGATGTTTGAAAATGTGCGGGCGGCAGGGGATGTGGCGGAAGACGATGAAGAAAATACCGTAAGCGCAGATAAAACGACGGCAGATGGAAAAGCCGCAGCCGGGTATACGAACGAGATCCATGGCTGTGCGGTTGCGGAAGCTGCCAATGGGAAAAACGCGCTTCCGGCGGCAGGAAGTGTCCGGTTCCTCAACGATCATCCGAATGAAGAGGTCACGATCGACGCGCCGCTATATGAGGCGTTTGCGAAGCTGGACGCCGCAGGAGGCCGGTGGCTGTACCTGCCGGCTGTCTACCAGACGTATAACAATCTTTTCGCCAGCGAGGCAGACCCGATAGCCGCTGAATTTGATCCACGGATGAATGAAGAGGTGGCCGCGTATTTTAAGGAAGTTCTGGCGTATGCGAACGACCCGGATGAGGTGGAACTGGAGCTTCTGGGAGATCACCGGGTGCGGCTTTCTGTGTCGGATGAATATCTTGCTTTTGCGGCGGAAAATGGCATCGACAGTTTCATTGATTTATACTGGATGAAAAACGCTTTTATCGCGGATTATCTGGCAGAGTCGCTTTCGGAGGCGGGATTCACCCATGGAAGTATCTCCAGCTATGACGGATTCGTGAGGAATCTGGACGGGCGGGAGGTGAACTATTCTTTCAATATTTATGACAGAGTGGTAACCGGGCAGCAGGCCGCTCAGATTCTTCCGCTTGCTGTGCTTCAGTACCGCGGCCCGGTAAGTCTGGTATATCTGCGCGATTACGCGATGAATTCCCTGGACCGTCAGTATTATTATCAGACGGCCGGCGGCGAGATGCGCACCGCCTATATCGATCCGCAGGACGGACTCTGCCGGAATTCCGTCAGCAGCCTGGTGTCGTATTCCTACGATGACAGCGTGGGCTGCGCGGATATCCTCCTGTCGATGATTCCGGTATACATCGCGGATGAATTCGACGCCGGCGCGGTGGAGGCGCTGGCGGGAGAAAGAGGCGGAGCGGATGGTGTTTCTGCGGCGTCTGCCGCAGAGGACGCGGACGGTGCCGCGGCGCCCGCAGGCGCGGTGTATTCGATATACCGGCTGGGAAACGAGATCCACGCGAATGACCCGGCGGCGGAATTTACGGAGATTTACGAGGGATATACGATCGTTAAATAAAATTTTAACGCACGCAGCGCCATCGACACAACTGGCGTATGCGTGCGTTTGTATTTCCATGCAAGCAGGGCGCCAGTGACGCCCTGGTTGTATTCCATGCGGCGTTTAGTAATTCTTTCCAATTGTATCAAGTCGCGGACGGGTTAGCCTTATCCTGTATGGGGATTGGATCCCTCCCGGGTGGCCAAAAAATTCGGGCCGGTTTATGTTTCCCAGACACGCAGAACAACGTACTAGAGAGCAGGAGCGGCGCTTTCTTGCGGAAATGAAGGACACCGGCATTGACAAGGATGGCGGCAATTCGTATAATTAGGTAATAGGAACGATGTTCTGGTTACACAAAGGGCGGTATGAGAAATTTATTTGAACGTACAAGTTCCCATTGGGTGCGGTACAGTGAATATGAATAGCGGGCGGCGGGGATGGAAAGCGCTGTCTCACTCCGGCGAAAAACGCAAAGCCGGACTGCGAAAGCCAGAAAGAAGGCAGGGCGTTTGCTCTGAAATATCCAGAGCGACTGGGCAATGATGGCGTTGGGCATGACAGAGAGTTGCAAACCGATGGCGGTTAATATGTGTTTCCAACGAGAGTACGTCGAGAGGTATGGCTGGCTGAAACAGCAGTGAGGCGGGCAAAGAAGAGTGATCCCGGAGAGACACAGGCGTGAGGTATCGGATAATGAAAATAGCTGACTATACTGGTGAGGCCACCGGGTATGATAAAAAAGAAATGTTAGAGGAACGCAGACCAAAAAGCTGGCTGAAAAGCGTGAGCGCCTTTGCAAATGGGGTTGGCGGCGTCCTGATTTTTGGCATGTCCGATGATGATGTTCTTGTCGGACTGGATGATGCGAAGGAAATATCCGAGAAAATCAGTGAAATTATTAAAATGAAAATGGACCCGGTTCCGCAGATCGCATTGGAAAACCATTCGGAGAGCGGGAAAGACTTTGTCCTTGTAAGAGTCCCCGCAGGGCAAGAAACGCCCTATTATTATACAGGCGACGGAAACAGGATTGCCTATGTTCGTATCGGTAATGAGAGTGTTCCGGCAGATGCTACAGCCTTAAAACGTCTCGTTCTTCGTGGCATGAATATGTCATACGACAGCATCTTGTCTCCATATATGCTGAAAGACTTCTCTTTCTCAAAGTTGCGATCTGTTTACCGCCTGAGAAGCGGTACGGAGTTGACCGATTCCGACTTCATTTCTTTTGAACTGGCGGATGAAAACGGGATGCTGACAAATGCCGGCGTACTGTTGGCCGACGAATCTCCGATGCGTCATTCGCGCCTGTTTTGTACACGCTGGTATGGATTGGATAAAGCATCAGGAATCATGGAGGCGCTGGACGATAAAGAATACAGCGGTTCTCTCATTTCGCTTTTACAGAATGGGACGGAGTTTGTAAAAAATAACTCGAAGAAGCGTTGGAAAAAGACAGGCACAGGCAGAATTGAAATGCCGGAATATCCTGAACAGGCAGTACAGGAAGCGCTCGTCAATGCGATAATACATCGTGACTATATGGAACTTGGCAGCGAAGTACACATTGACATTTTCGATGACCGTATGGAAATATACTCTCCCGGCGGTATGCTTGACGGTTCCATTGTGCAGAACCTGGACACTGATCATGTGGCATCCAAGCGCCGCAATCCTGTCATTGCGGATATTTTCAGCCGTATGCACTTTATGGAGCGCAGAGGAAGTGGTTTCAGAAAGATCAAGGCCGATTATCGTCGCGCCGTGAACTATCGCAGCGATATAGAGCCGCTATTCAGATCGACACCGACCTCTTTTTTTGTCACGCTCTATAACTTGAATTATAATGTGCCGATTGAAAAAGTGTTAATTGACCCGAAAAAGGTGTTAATTGATGGTGAAAAGGTGTTGTTTACCCACGACAATCTTTCAATTCAAGAAGCGATTGACGGGCTGGATTTTTCAAAAACAACAAAAGCAAAAGCAAAACTTCTTTTTGCGCAGATGGAGTTTAATGGTATTTTCGGACGTAATGATATTATGAACATTGCAGGTATATCTATAACCGCAGCCGGAAACCTCATTATCAAGCTGAAAAAAGCAAACTTGATCGAGGCTGTCAGTGGGCATGGTAAAGGAAAATATAAGTTCAGAAAAGGAAATGAATAAAGTGAATGCCCGCTATCAGCGATAATGGGCATCTATATCGTATGACTTTTACTAATCGTAAGACATTTTCCGGCATTGCGTGAATTGGGAATCAAAATATGAGGATGACTCTTCTGAAAGTAAGATTTGAAAGGGCAAAATAACAGCCGCGTTTTCGATTCGTTTCTATTTCGAAAACGCGGCTATATTTCCATGCGAGCAGGGCGCCAGTGACGCCCTGCTTGTATTTCCATGCGAGCAGGGCGCCGGTGACGCCCTGTTTGTATTTCCATGCGGCGTTGAATAATGGAAGACGGACGCGATCAGATCAGCCTCATCCGCATCTGCTCCGGATCCGTGCTGTAGTTGATGCAGGTCTCCTTATCGATCCTGCCCTGCTGGAACAGGCGCAGGAGGCTGTTGTTCATGCTGACCATGCCCTCCGACATGCTGGTCGCGATCACATTGTCGATCTGGTGGATCTTGTTCTCGCGGATCATGTTGCGGATGGCGTTGTTCAGATACATGATCTCGAACGCGGGGGCCAGCTTGTTGTCCTTCGTAGTAAGAAGCTGCTGGGAAATGACCGCCTGCAGCACCATGGACAGCTGGACGCGAACCTGCTGCTGGCCGTCCGGCGGGAATACGTCCACGATGCGGTCGATGGTGTTGGCCGCGCCGACGGTATGCAGCGTGGAGATGACCAGATGGCCGGTCTCCGCCGCCGTCATGGCGATGCGAATCGTCTCGTAGTCGCGCATTTCTCCAAGGAGGATGACGTCCGGCGCCTGACGCAGTGCGGCGCGGAGGCCGTTGACGTAGCTCTCGGTGTCCTGACCGATCTCACGCTGGGTCACGACGGATTTGTCGTGGCGGTGCAGGTACTCGATGGGGTCTTCCAGCGTGATGATATGGGCGCCGCGCTCGTGGTTGATCTTGTCGATGACACAGGCCAGCGTCGTGGATTTGCCGCTGCCGGCAGCGCCGGTCACCAGCACCAGGCCCTTTTTCAGCGTCGAGATCTTCATGACGCCGTCCGGGATGCCCAGCTGGGTGTAATCCGGAAGTTCAAACCGGACGATGCGGATGATGGCGCCCAGGGAACCGCGCTGTTTCATGATGCTGGCGCGGAAACGGGACAGACCGGGAAGGGCGAAGGAGAAATCGTCGTCGCCGCATTCCAGGATATGGTCCATCTTGCGGCGATTGCTGATCTCATAGATCTCCGTGATCAGGACGTCCATGGCGTCCGGGAAGATGCGTTCGCTGTTCATCGGGCGGATCTGGCCGTGAACCTTCATGGAGATCGGAATACCGGGGATCATAAAGATGTCGGAGGCATCCTGCTCAACGGCCTGCTTTAAAATTTCCTGTATGTTCATAGTAGTGTCTTCCTTTCCTGAATGATCGTTAATAAAAGGGCGTCCGCCGCGTCGGTCCGCAGTTTTCGGCCTGCGAAAGCTTCGGGATGCTACTGGGGCGGCTGAGCCAGGTCAGAGCCGAACACCGGCATGCGCGTGTCGATGACATACTCGGTGCTGTTGAAGACGTAGTAAGACAACAGTTCACTGCCGGAGGCGTCCAGTTCCATGCGGAGCGTCTGACCGTTGGCAAGCGGTACATCGCAGTGGACAACGCCGTCTTCCGAGACGGAGACCGCGTTGCCTTCCGGGAGCGCCCGGGCCGCCGTCTGCGCGGCCGCCGCCTCGTCCGTATCGGAGGCCAGCGCTTTCCGGTAATCGCGGATAAATGTCTGCGCCTGGGCGTCTGCCGCGTAGTAGATGCGCACAGCGTCCGTGTGCCGTTCTGAGAATGACAGCGCCGTTTTGGCGTCGCTTAAGCTCAGGAGGCTGAAGACAGCCAGGCACAGGATCAGGAAGATCAGTACGATCGAGGAGATGCCGATGCTGATACGGTTCTTCATAACGGCCTCCTTTCTGCGGCTATGGCGGCAGATGATTCCATGCCGTCGGAGCGCGCGGAAGAAAGCGCCGCCGCGCGTGCGCCGTTTAACGTACACAGGATCTCGCCGTCCCGCGCGTCTGTCGCTTCAATAATGACAGTCAGAAGGCCGTCTGTGATATCTGTCCGGATATCCAGCGAAAATGTGTCGGCAGAGTAGCGGCCGCGGATCGTTTCGACCTCCGCCGCGAATCCGGCCGGATCTCCGTCTGCCGCGACAGTTTCGGAGTTCGCCGCGCCGGTTCCGGAGCCGCTGTCCGCCGCTTTGGCCGCGCCGGCGCTCACCGCGTCGTCGAACGCCGCGTAGATCTCCTCCATCGCGTTTCCGGCCGCCAGCGTGGCTTTATTGAGCGTCTCCGCCTTGCGGCTCATCTGTTCCGCCTTGGCGAACGCCAGCACGAAGATACAGGCGCAGATCAGGAAAAACGCGCATACCCACATCATTTCCATCAGGAATGCGTAAGAAGTACGTTCCCGTTTCTTCATGACGCGCCTCCTTTCCGGCTGCTGCGCAGAAGCAGTCTGGCTCTGCTGTCATCGCCCAGGTCGATCGTGAGGATGCGGTCGCCGCTGTCACACTCTTCAATGGAGAAGGTCAATGCCTGGCAGTCCATGATGTCCAGACCGTCGTCCACGCCCAGTCCGCTGTCGGTCCGGGAGAACAGCTCCTTCAATTTCAGCTGGCCGCCGCTCTCGTAGATCCACGTTTCATAATCATTCTCGCCGTAATGGGAAAGCATAACGAGTACGGAACATCCGTCGATGTCACGGACCTCGATGGCGTCCTGTTTGTCGCTCTGGCGGATCTTGTTGGTGATATAGGCGAGGGCTGTGTCGCTCTCAAAGGACGCGTTGTCGCGCCCGCGGATATTTTCATAGACGCGGCTGCCGATCAGGATCGTAAATATGGTACAGATCAGAAATACAAAAAACAGCAGAGCCGGGAAAAGCTGCTCCGCTCCCTGAGAGGGCCGTTTGGATGCTTTCGCGTTCGCCATCACTCTTCCTCCTCTGCAACAGGAATTATGGTGATGTCCGGCATGATATTGCTGGCCCATCCGCTGTAGAACACATTATAGGCCTTCCGGTCGATGGAGATGCCGTAATGCTCCTCCAGATACTCCACGCTGGGCGGATACCGCCCTTCAATGGCATAGCACTGGACGGAGGCCCGCCTTACCGCCTCCACCAGCGCGTTCAGATTCTCTTCCTTCGTCCGCTCGGCTACGCCGCCGGTACCTACCGTGAATAAATAGAGGCATCCCGCGATAAGGACCGCGGAACCCAAAAGGCCGATAATGGGAAACTTCTTCTTCTGCCGAACCACATGTATCATAGCCAGCGCCCCCTTAACCGATCGCGGACAATATGCCGGCCAACGGAAGCATGACGGACAGGAGAACCAGCCCGACAGCCACGGCCAGGATCGTAACGATGGCCGGCTCCAGGCGGGCCACCATGGAATCCAGGGCGTCCTCGGTCTTCTGGTCATAATCGTCGGCCAGCTTGCGCAGGATGGATTCCAGCTGACCGGCGCGGCTTGCCACGCGCAGGAGCTGCAGGTCAAAGCCGGAGAACAGTTCCGCGTCTTTCACCGCGTCGTAGAAGCTGCTGCCCTGAAGCACCAGCTCATTGGTTTTCTTGATGGACGCGGAGATCTGCGGGTGATCCGCCAGCTTCTCCGCCATGTTCATGCCCTCTTCCAGCCGCAGGCCGCAGCGCAGCGTCACGGAGATCGTGCTGCAGAACCGGCGCAGGGCCGACATCCGGCTGATATTCGAATGGGAACTGATGAAATTCATGACCGCCGCGGCGAATGCCGGCTGCCTGCCGCTGCTGCTTAACAGGCGGACGATAACGATGGCGGCGGCCAGAATGATGATGACTGCCAGAGCCACGCCGCTCAGGATGCCGCCGATGTGAATGGCGGCCTGCGCCACCGGCGGGATCGCGGCGCCCAGCTGTTCATAGACGCCGGAGAAGATCGGCATGATCCTTGTGAACAGGATAAATAAGATCACAAGAAGCATGAACACCATCATGGCCGGGTATGTAAGGGCCCTGCGCAGGCTCTCAGCCAGTCTGGTCTCACGCTCGTAGTAATCGGAAAGTCCTTCCAGGGTCACATCCAGCGTGCCGGTGCGTTCGCCCAGGACGATCATTTCCACCATATAAGGAGGGAAGCAGTCCGCTTCCGTGACCGCTTCACTGAAGGAGCCCCCCATCCGGATCTTATCGGACATGCCGGTGAGGATCTTCTTCTCATTCTCATCGGCGGCGTCCTCTGCCATGACCGCCAGTCCCTCATAGATCGGGACGGCGGACTTGAACAGTAATGATATCTGCATACAGAAGCCGGCCAGGGCCAGCCCTTTAAACGGTGATTTTGTCTTCGCCATGATGTTGACCTCCGTTTGCTTTAATAGGAAAACTTCGCGGAGTAATTGGCGGAGTTTTTAATGTGTTCCGTGACGGAAGGATTCCCTTTGCCGGTGGAGGCGAAGGTCGGATCCATGAACCGCCAGTCGTTGCCGTTGAAGAAGATGACGTTGTCGATCCAGCCCTGAGCGTCGGTATAAACGCTGACCCACGCGTGGTACTGGCCGCCGGTGTAGCCGATGACGAGCTTCGACGGAATATCCTGCAGACGAAGCATCGCGACCATCATGGAGGCGTAGTCGAAGCAGATACCGTTGCGCGTCGCCAGGGTGCTGTCGATATTGGGCAGGTAGCCGCTCTGCACGGTGGCGGCTTTATTGTAATCGTAGGAAAGCGTATTTACCGCGTAATTGTATACGGCCGCAACCTTCTGAAGCGGATCGGTGATGCCGCCGCATACGGCGTCCGATACGCCGACTACCGCGGACATCGCGTTATAATTGCAGAACTGGTTCGGGTAAAGGAACGGCAGCTTGTCGTTGGACAGCGTCACGTTGATCGTCTGGTTCACTGCCTGCGCGTACATGGTTCCTTCTACCTGCTCGAAGATAGCGACGGTGTAGGCCCCGTTGCCTTCCGTCAGGGGAAATGTCTCATACGCCCCTGAAACGTTCAGGTCGTAGGTATACTGTGTATTCTTCGTAATGCGTACTTTGATCCTTCTGGCGCTGCCTGTATACTTGATCATGACATAGCCGTCGGACGTATGGGAGGCGTCGATCACGGCGGTGCCGTTGCCGTAGGTAACTGCGCCGTCTGCCGACGGGGTCCGGATCACCGCTGCCTGCGCGGTGGAAACAGGGGTCAGAGTACAAAGCATGAACGCGAGAGCAAGCGCGGTCGCGCGGCGAAAAGTAGTTTTCCGCATGGCATTAAAGTCCTTTCCTGAGAAGTGTCGGTTCCGAATCTCCACTTCATTATACAAAAAGTGGTAATAAATTACAAGAACTAAACTATGAAGATTTATAACGGCATATTTACGATGCTTAAGATTTTCTGACGCCGGCCGCGGGCGGATATGGAAGTGCTGGAAATGTTTCCAGTCGTTCCCTATGGAACTTCCATTCTCTGTGTGATACCATAATTTTGTAACAGAAATGTAAAAAATATGCAACATAGGAGGAAAAGCAGATGAAGAGGATCATTTTTTATGCGGCGGCAGCAGGAATCTTCATATCCAGCGTACTGGCGAAACCGGCCCGCGGGGCGGTGCCGGGATATGCGGCGAATGGAAGATGCGGAGGTACGGACATTTGGGACAGTCTGCAGGACCGTTTGGGAGCCGGCAGCTGCCGGGATCTGTGCAGAGGCAGCGGCTGGGACCTGGCCGGAGGCAGCGGCTGGAACCTGACCGGAGGAAGCGGCTGGGACCTGATCGTGAGCTGCGGCTGGAATCCGGGCTGTGCGCAGATTCCGTCCGGCGGAGATAACGGATGTCAGAATGCCGGGGGAACGCAGGAGCCCGCGGAAAACATGCAGGGCGCGGAGTGGTTCCCGGGCCAGGGGCCGGACAGCGCGGATCAGGAGAAACCGGGAAGCCAGGTACCGGGCGCGGAGTGGTTCCCGGGCCAGGGGCCGGACAGCGCGGATCAGGAGAAACCGGGAAGCCAGGGCGGCGGTCAGAGCGGTTCTTCCCGGCCCGGAGATACGGACGCGGCGGACTCCTACATTACCCGCATTACGGAGCTGGTCAACGTTCAGCGCGCGGCGGCGGGGCTTTCTCCGGTAACGGCATCTTCTGTTCTCTCGGCCGCGGCCGATGTGCGCGCCAGGGAGATCGTGAGCAATTTCTCGCACTACCGTCCCAACGGAACCTATTTCAACACGGTTCTGGACCAGCGGGGGATCTCCTATAACGGAGCGGGCGAAAATATTGCTTATGGCTATGACACGCCGGAGCGGGTCATGACCGAATGGATGAACAGCGCCGGCCACCGGGCAAATATTCTGGACGCGCGCTATACGAAGCTGGGCGTGGGATACTATACGGTAGGAGGCGTGAAATACTGGACGCAGTTATTTACATATTGATATAATCTGTACATAGGCTTAAATCTGTGCTATACTGTCCCCACAGGCATCTCATATTGCAAAGACGGGCAGGGCGCATGATGAGTAATACATACGTTGTGTTCGACCTGGAATGGAACCAGAGTCCGAGCGGGAAAGAGAATTCCATAGAGCATTTTCCATTTGAGATCATTGAGATCGGCGCGGTGAAAATGGATGAGAGGCTTCAGATCATTTCAGAATACCATCAGCTTGTGACGCCTCAGGTATACACCCAGCTGCATTACCGGATCACGCAGGTCACGCATCTTCATATGCGGGATCTGATAAGCGGCGGAAAGTATTTTCAGGACGCGGTGATGGAGTTCCTGGATTGGTGCGGCAGCGGCGCTGTGTTCTGCACATGGGGTTCCATGGATCTGGCGGAGCTCCAGCGCAATCTGGATTTCTATGGAATGGAGAATCCGTTCGTGTTTCCTCTGTGCTACTATGACGTGCAGAAACTGTACGCCATGCAGCAGGGCGAGAGCAGCGAGAAGCTTTCTCTGGACCGGGCGGTGGAAGAGCTGGGACTTGAAGAGGAGCTGCCGTTCCATCAGGCGCTGGACGACGCCTATTACACCGCGAAGGTGATGCAGGCTCTGGATTTCGGGGTGCTGCGGGAATATCTGTCCGTGGATTATTACCGGCTGCCGGAAGACAGCGGCGAAGAGATCCGGCTTGTATTTCCGACTTATCTGAAATATGTGTCGAGAGAATTCGCGTCGCGGGACGAGGCGCTGGCCGATAAGGGCGTGACGGAGATGGTCTGCCGGGAGTGCCGGCGGTCTCTGAGGAAGAAATTCCAGTGGTTCCAGGTAAATTCCCGGCAGTATCTCTGTTTGGCTCAGTGCCCGGAGCACGGATACGTGCGCGGGAAGATCCGGATCCGTAAGCGGGAGAAGGACGATGAAAGCGTCTATGTGGTGAAGACGATGAAGTCGGTAGATGAGACCGGGGCGCAGGAAGTGATCGGAAAGAGGGAGGAGCAGCGGCAGAGGAAGAAGGAACACAACCGTGAGAAACGCCGGGCGGCGCAGGCTGACCGGCGGCCGAAGCAATAAATCACGGCGCAGGGCTTTTTAAGCTCCTGCGCCGTTTTCCTGTGTTTCCTGCGCGGAAGAAGATCGAAAGAAGAGCGCGGATCTACGGCCTTCGCCGGTTCCGCCGGTGTGAACGTCTGGAGGTATAATAATTCCGCCGCCGTTCCATTTCCAGATCGATGTCTGCCGCGGAAACGCCGTCGCCCATCCGGGACATGCGTTTCTGCCGCCGCCGCATGCGCGCTTCCGCCTCTTTCTTCTCCTGATAGGAGCGGATGGCGACGAAGACGGCGAAGAGCGCGGCCAGAAGGATCGCGATGCCGAGGGCGATAAAGACGATCGGCGGGATGTAGAATGGGGCCCGTTCCGGCTGCGCGGCGGCTGAAGACGGTTCCGCGCCGCTTTCGGCCTGAAGCGTGATATCCTGTATCTCCGCCAGCATCTCGGCCGGGATCGGGGCAGAGCCGGCGTCGATCGTGTTCATGGTCAGGTAGGCGCTTCCCACGTTCCGGTCTCCCCACATATAATCGATCCTGGCAATGGCCTCCGAGGGGGCGTTTTCCGCCAGGTCGTAGGTCAGGCGCGAGGTGACTGACGCCGGATCGCAGGAGAGCGGAAGCGTCAGCGCGCCGGCGGGGTCCAGCTGCAGGCCGGACAGCTCCGCCGCGGGCAGACCCGCGATGATCATGTCGTTGCTTACAGGCGTGAAGGTCTTGTCGAAATCAGACGCTTTCACGGTCTGGAAATTCTCGAAGCCGAAATCCAGAAGCGCTTTGGTATCCCGATAGTGGGATTGATGGCCGTTCAGGATTACCGATACCAGGCGCGTGCCGTTCCGCTCCGCGAAAGTGACCAGCGTATTGCCCGCCAGAGAAGTGTATCCGGTCTTGCCGCCGATACAGCCTTCGTAATACTCGGGCATATTTTTTTTCAGCATCTTATGGCCGGGATAGATCCTTCCGCCTTCCGGGTTCCGTTTGGTGACCGGAAGATCGTAGTAGAGGGTGGAATCGATCTTCATGAACGTCTCGTTCTGAAGCGCCGCCCGGCCGATCAGGGCCATATCGTAGGCGGAGGTATAGTGATCTTCGTTGTTCAGGCCGCTGGGATTGGCAAAATGGGAGTCTTCGCAGCCCAGCTCCTTCGCCTTCGCGTTCATCATATCCGCGAATCCTTCAATACTGCCGCCGGTGTGTTCCGCCAGGGCGTTGGCGGCCTCGTTGGCGGATTTGAGGAGCATGGCGTAGAGGCAGTCGCGGACGCTCAGCACATCGCCTTCGTCCAGGCCCGCGCTTGTGCTTCCGGCTTCCACATTATAGACGGCGTTGTGGGAGAACGTGACCATTTCGTCCAGACTGCAGTTCTCCAGCACGATCAGGGCCGTCAGGATCTTCGTGATGCTGGCGGGGTAGTAGGGGGTATGAATGTTCTTGCCGTAGAGGATCGCTCCGGTGGACGCGTCTATGACGATGCCGCCCTCCGCCTCGATACTTACGTTCTCCGGCCACTCGCCCGCAGCGCGGCTCTCGCGCGGAGGGCACAGGCTCAGGACAAGCGTCAGACACAGGAGAAAGGAAATGATTTTTTTCATAAAATGCGGGTCGGTCCTTTCTTGGTTTGCGAAGCGGCCAGCGCGGCGCTTACCGCTTTTTTTCGGTACGCCTTCCGATGAATACGAGAACGAGGCACGCCGCGAAGACAACCGCGACGGCGGCGCCGAAGATCAGCGCGATCCTGGCGGCCGTATCCATGAAGAACGGCTCCGGCACGATATTGATCAGCAGATTCGTCCGCGGATCCAGGATCCATAAGTCGTTGTCGAAGAAAATGTGATGGAAAATGATAAAATACTTCGAAAAGTCGCTGAAAATAACTGCCGCGAGCACACAGACGACAGCGAAGAACAGGCCCGTTCCGATACAGACCGCCCGGGGCAGTATCCGGCCAAGATCCGCGCCTGTCGCGGCCATGATGATCAGGCAGACCGCGATGCCGAAAAGGCCCGCGAGCCGCAGCTTCAGGCCGCCGAGAAAGAGTCCGCGCACATCCTCCATGTGGGCGATCTCCCGGTCATTGAAGAATTCCCGTGGCTGACCGGCGACGATTGTCGGAACATGCAGGTCCTCGCGGCGTCCGCGCAGATACGCCATCATTTCTTCGGTCACGTCCAGCAGATCGTCCATCTCCATCTGCACGGTCTCTGCGACCCCGTACTTCGTGTATTCCTTTTCATAGTATCCCGGCGTCCAGTAGGCGACGGCTTCCACGGAGGTGATCAGCAGTACGATCATCAGGAAGAAGGTCGTCAGGACGCCCAGCGCGTAATGAACAAATTTCATATCGATATCCCTCGGTTCTGTCATTCTGAAACTATCTCCAAGTATAGAAGAAAACAACGTATTTGTCAACGAGACGAAGCGTCCCGGCCCAAAACCCCGGCCCAAAACCGGCATATAACAAAAAGCAGCCGAAGCTGCTTTTTGAATTACACCAGTATGCGAAAGGGATCAGTCGTGTACCAGATATTCCTTGGATACGTATGCCTGCGTTCCTTCATATTCAATGATCGCCCAGGTTTCGTCGTAGTCGCCCAGGTAGGTGACTACGGTACCCGATTCCAGAACTCCCAGACGCCGTCCGGAGGTGCTGGGCTCGGCGCGGACGTTCAGATGGTCGCTGGTCTTATAGACCGGCGCGGGAGTGGTTTCCGCCATCGTCTCGGGCGCGGCGGTAGTCGCTGCTATGGACTCCTCGGTCGAGGGTTCCAGATCATCTGCCGATGACTCCGTCGTGATTCCCGCGGAGCTCTCGTCCGCATCCGATCCGCCGGATCGGAGCAGCCGCACCAGCGAGAACACGATGATAACGGCGACGATGATGATCAGGATCCGCATCAGGTCCGTACTGGTCAGCGGGAAGCCGTCCTGGGAACGCCTGCGGCTTCTGGCCGCGCTGCCTGCGGATCTTGACTGCTGGACAGAAGATCTCTGCTGAGAGCCTCTCTGCTGGGGTCTTTGCTGGGAGCGCTGCTGGGGACGCTGCTGGGATCCCCGCTGCTGCTGGGCGCCGCGCTGGTCGGAACGCGGCCTGGGGGAATTCATATAATCCCTGGAGAAGGTGACGACCTCGTGGGAAAGCAGCTGGCAGGCCTGATTGGCATCGTAGGCGTTGTCATTGCCCTCATGTACGGCTTTGTTGCCGAGGATGCGTATCTTGTGATAATGTTCACAGGTGGTCTTGCTGATCCAGCGGTTGGAATAGAGCTCATCGATCAGCGAAGACAGATCCTGGTTGCTGTTCGTTGTGGTGATAGCCGCTTTGTCGCACAGATCCTGAACCATGAACTCCAGAGTCTGGCGAGACTTGACCATCGACAGATTGTATTTCCTCTGGCTGTTCAGGAGTTGGGCATCCTTGACGCCCTGGCGTATCTTTTCCCAATTATTACCGGTGACTGCTCCTGGCATAGATATCCTCCTTCTCGGCGATTCCCCTGTCATGCGGAGTTTAGCAGAACGCGACAACTCCTTTTCCTAATTATACTATCATTCGACAAATTATGCACTAAGAATTTGCGAATAGTAAGAGAAAATTAAAAAAAGCAGAAAAAATAGCGATTGAAAAGGGAAAAAAGGGATGGTATACTGTCCGCTGAGAACTGCGAAAGACGGCGATGCCTTCCGGAACGCGCGTCCTAAGGGGAGCCGGAGGGGCGCGGCGGCATTCGGCGCGGGACCAACAGGAGGAAACAGAAAATGAGATTACGCCATATTACAGGCGCGGAACAGCGGATCGCGGAGAGCGCCTGTGTCATATCGGAACCGGAGACCTTCCGCGGCCGATGGGCGGAGGTGTTTGGAAATGACCGCCCGATCCATTTGGAGATCGGGATGGGCAAGGGGAAATTCCTGATGGAGATGGCGGAGCGGAACCCGCAGATCAATTATATCGGGGTGGAGGTCTATTCCTCCGTGCTTTTGAAGGCGGTGCAGAAGCAGGAGGAGAAGGATCTTCCGAACGTCCGGTTTCTCTGCGTCGACGCCTTGAAGCTGGCCGATATCCTGGGCCCGGGAGAGGCGGAGCGGATCTACCTGAATTTCTCCGATCCCTGGCCAAAGGACCGGCACGCCAAGCGGCGTCTGACCTCGCCGCGGTTTCTGGCGGTCTACGACCAGATCCTGGCGCCCGAAGGAACGGTGGAATTCAAGACGGACAATCAGGAACTGTTTGACTACTCTCTGGAGGCGATCCCCGCGGCCGGGTGGGAGATCCTGTACCGGACCCGCGACCTGCACCGCAGCGAACACGCGGCGGACAATATCATGACGGAGTATGAAGAAAAATTCTCCGCCGAGGGCAAACCGATCTGCAAACTGGTTGCATCCCGGCGGAGAATGGAGTAAAATAATAGAAAAGTGGTAAAACTGGTGACAGAGATGGGGTTGCGTGAATCGATCCTGATCAGACTGCAGCAGGCTACCTGCGATAAACCGGAGCTGGATCGGCGGTTCCTGCGGATATGGAAGTCGCTTGAGGAGGTGGAGAAGGTGATCTCCGACGGCGGAAAGGAGCGCAGGAGAGGCCGGTAGACGGCGCGGCGTTCCTGCCGGACCGGATCCCGGGATGACGCCGGGCCTGCTGACGGAATACGAAACGAGGAGGAGCAAAAGATGGCGGTATTTGTGACGACAGAGAATTTTGAAACTGAGGTTTACGCGGCGGACGTGCCGGTGCTTGTCGATTTCTACGCGGACTGGTGCGGGCCCTGCAAGGCCATGGGCCCTGTGGTGGAGGCGCTGGCCGGCGAGTACGAGGGCAGGGCGAAGGTCTGTAAGCTCAATGTGGACGACAGCCAGGACATTGCGGTCGAGTACGGAGTGATGTCCATTCCGACCTTCATCGTCTTCAAAGGACATGACGTAAAGGCCAAATTCGTCGGCATGCAGGACAAAAAGACGCTGGCCGGCGCGCTGGACGCGGCGCTTTGACCCGGGCGGAGAAAATTTTTGCAAAAAATGAAAAAAGGGGGTTGACTTTTGTCAACCCCTGCGCTAAAATAGCGGAGTGTTCGAAATGGAATACGACGCGCCCTTAGCTCAGTTGGTAGAGCAGTAGACTCTTAATCTATTTGTCCAGGGTTCGAGTCCCTGAGGGCGCACGTAAAGTACTGGTTTTGCGGACGTATGAGCTGCGGGGCCGGTGCTTTTTTTGCGATAGAGAAATGGTTTAAATGCGTGGTTTTCCGGGGCGTTTGAGATGGAGTTCAGCGGTGGTTTGCTCTTTGGACGGCAGGATGTAAAGCTGATATGAACTGAGGCTTTCGCACGTTAAAATGGTAAATTTGCTGTTTTTTTGCTATTTTGAAATCAGTTTGTTGTTTGTGACGAGGAAAAGGAACTGCCGGACGCGTCTTTCCGAAGCGCC
>CANQGA010000060.1 GCA_947600145.1 uncultured Lachnospiraceae bacterium
TAATAGCACACGAACGGCCCGTTTTCAATGAAAAAAATCCACAAAATTGCGGGGCTTCCCGCAATAAATTCCGGCAGAATTTTATCACGTTAGCGCGTCACAGTGCCGCCCATTCTCTCATAATAAAACAGATACTGCTGCATCACGCCCGCGTATCCATCGTACCGGTCAAAATACCGTTCCACCAGATATTCGCACCGCCGCGCCTGCGGGATCCGCGCAAGCGCCGCTTCGCCGCACCGACAGGCATACTCCCGCATCAGGATCTTACGGATCCAGGTATCGACGGGAAACGCCTCCACATGGTGAAGACCGAACAGGCAGACGCAATTGGCCACCTTCGCGCCGATGCCGTAAAAGCCCTGCAGATACGCCATCGCCGACGGATAATTCATCTGTCTGAGAAGCTTCAGATCCAGCGCCCCTCTCCGGACATCCCCGCAGATCCGTTTTATGTAGCCGGCACGGTAGCCCAGTTTCAGCTTCCGCAGCTCATCCAGCGACGCGGCGTCCAGCTGCTCCGGCGCGGGGAACGCGTAATATCCCTCCATCCGGGTCCCGTACTCCCAGCAGAGCGCCTCCACCAGCGCCCTGATATTCGGGATCGTTTTCTGCTGGGAGATCACGAACGTAATGATCATCTCCCACACATCCTGCTTAAGGATCCGGATCCCGCCGCCGAAGCCGGCCGCGGCCCGCAGATAGCCGTCCTTCTCATCGATGGAGGCGATATAAGCCCCGTAATCCGTCCCCAGGTCGAAATACTCCTCCCAATACGGAAATTCATCCTCATCACAGCAGAACCAGACCCTGCTGCCGCGCTGCGCGGCGCAGAGCATCCGGCCTCCGCTGATCACGCGCCAGGCCGTATCCGCGCCGCACCGCAGCTCCCCGGGCAGCGAAATCTCCGCCATCCGAAAGCACTGACCCGACTCTGCGATCTGGCGGAGATCAAAATTCGCAATTGTTCTGACTACCATCGGTTCCCTCCGGACAGGCTGCGCGCGCGCCGTCTGCCCCGTCAATGATTGCTGAATATGATCAGCTTATCCTCCGCCCTCGGCTCCACATGGATCTGGGCCTGGTCGCCGGAGAAGATCTGGACCTTGCCGCCCTTCTTCACATAGCCCAGCACCACCGCTTTATTCACAGGCGGCGTGGCATCGTAGACGGCCCGGATCAGCTGCTCCGCGCTGCACGGTCCCGGCACTTCCAGGAAGAAATCCTTCACTTCCTTCACGTACAGCTCCTTGCTCTCATACCCGCCCTCATCGTAGGTGAGGATATCGCAGTACAGGTCATAGATCGCTTCCTTGGCCGAGATCTGGGTGATCATGCGGCTGATATAGCGGTTGCTGATGACGATATTGTTCACGCTGTAAGAGCTGACGATATCATAATTCTTCGGATCGATGATCTCCACCACCACATCGACCTTCTCCGGATCAAATTTCGGATCCGCGCTCTTCTTATCCGCGATGATGTCCTGCACATAGATCAGGTAGGTCAGGGCGTTGGCGTCCAGTTCATCCCTGGAAACCATATCGTCGGACAGGATCAGAATACTGGTATCCTCCTCATTGGCGTCCACGAACCGGTTGATCGTATCCGTAATGGTATCCCTGTCATAGACATCGGCTTTGACGATCTGGTTGATATACGGACATCCCTCGTAATAGTTCAGCTTCTCCAGATTCTCCTCGTCGTCGATCACGACAATATTTAAGATCTCTTTGCTTCCGTACTTCTCGATCAGTTTCGGATCCCGGAAATTCCACTCGGCCCGGAAGACATCAAAGCCCTTCATGATATCCCGGTTCTTGCTGTTGTGTCCCAGGATCACGATGTTGCGCTTCTTAAGCCAGTAATCGTTGTTCACCTTCACATGATACGGCTCCGGCTGCCGGTCGGAAACGATGCTCATGGACTTATGCGAATCCGCTATGTAATAGAACTCTTCGCGCTTGTCCACGCCCATGCAGGTCAGCGGGATCGCATGACGATGGTTCTGCATATATTCGGCCACCGCCCGGTCCGGCTCCACAAAGACATTGGACGGCATGCTGTAGAAAGCGGCTCCCTTGTTGGAGAACAGCTCCACATACACGGAATTCAGCTCCGGCATGATGCAGAACTGCGCCAGGATCTGGCCCAGGATCTGGTTCACCGTGACCGGAACGATATTGCATTTGCCCTCCTTCTCCTTATGGGCAATGATCCGGCTCACCAGATTATACGTCCAGTCTTCCTCCACTTCGACGATGATCTTCTGGTTATCCGCGGAATCCTCCGCGCCGGTCAGCTCCGCCACCTGGATCAGCGTCTTGACCAGGTCGGTATCACCCTTGCCCTTCTCCTTCTGGGTCTCTCCCATACATTTATCGTTCAGGAAATTCTCTTTGCCGAGGACGATGACGGCCTTCGCCTGCTTGATCGAGATGTCGTTCAGCTTCTTCGTGGAAAAGGTGTCGCCCTCCCACACGATGACGGTCAGTCGGTTCTTCAGCATATTCCTGCGGATGTACCGGAAAGCCGCAAAACGCGACATGCCCGCTGTCTCCGCCACCAGCTGGTTCCGCTCCTTCTCCATCGTATCCAGGATCCGCTCCTCCAGGTCGCGCTCCACCTCAGCCTTGCCGTGGGGTACCAGGATCACTACCTTCTCCGGATTCTCGCTGTAAAGAAGGTCATTGACGATCTCCGACGCCCGGGAATTCCAGTTCAGGATCACCGTATGGCCGGTTATGTAAAGGCGGCGCGAACCGGTGTTGGCCGAACCGATGAAATTGGAAATATAGTTGGTAATGTAACCGATCACAGCGCCGGTAAATGTGATTGTTCCGATAATAACGATACACAGACACACAATGATCGCGGCCACGCTGGCCTTGCCGACGTCCTCGATGACCAGCTGGATGCAGCCGGCGTCCAGGATCATGGAGATCGTGTAAAAGATGGAGTCCCAGAATCCTCTGTACTTCACCGATTCCGGCGCCAGCCAGGAAATAACCAGCGCCGAACAGATGAAAAATACGATATTAAACAGCAGGATCGTCCCCAGGATCACGCCCCCCGGATTCTTCGCCACCTGTACGCTGAGCCACTCGCCTAATTTCGTTTTCTTCTTCATTGATCTTGCCCTCTCATCACCGCAGTTTCTTACAGCATCTGAAGCATCTGCTCCGGATTCTCCTTCGCCTTAACCTTCCCGACCGCTTTCGCGATCACGCCTTCCTCGTCGATCAGATAGGTCGTCCTCACGACGCCCATCGTTTTCTTCCCGTACATATTCTTCTCCTGCCATACGCCGTACGCCCGGATCACGGAAAGCTCCGGATCCGACAGAAGCGTAAACGGCAGGCCGTAATTCTGTTCAAATTTCTTGTGGGAAGCCACGCTGTCCCGGCTGACGCCGAGAACCGCCGCGCCCTTCTCCGTGATCTGCGGATACAGCTGCGCAAAACCGCAGGCCTGGGCCGTACACCCGGGCGTATTGTCCTTCGGATAAAAATAAAGAATCACTTTCCGGCCCCGGTATTCTTCCAGAGAATGCATCCGGCCGTTCTGGTCCGGCAGCGTAAACTCCGGCGCTTTTGTTCCGGCTTCCAGCATAAGCTTGTCCTCCCGAAATATCATACATGGCATTATGGGGCCGGCGTCCGGCCGCGCTCTTTCGGGGATCATCCGCCCCCGCCGCGAATCGTGCCGTTTCGACCCACCTCGATAGTTTACCACAGTAAAGCGAATTTCACAAGTGGATTCATCCATTTTCTGCTCTTCCCATTTTCCGTGAAATATGCTAAGATGATCAGGCACATTCGATATAGCATGAAAACGAGGCTGTTATACCCATGAACCAGACACGCAGCATGACCGACGGCCGTCCTGGCCGCCTCATCTTCACATTCGCGCTGCCGCTTATGATCGGCAATCTGTTCCAGCAGTTTTATATGGTGGCCGACACGATGATCGTCGGCCAGGTACTCGGCGTGGGCGCCATCGCGGCCGTCGGCGCCACCGACTGGCTGACCTGGCTGATGATGGGCACCGTCCAGGGCTTCACCCAGGGGTTCTCCATCTGGATGGCCCAGGAATTCGGCGCTGACCGTCCCGGACGGCTGCGCAGCGTCGTCGTCAATTCCATATTTCTGTCCTTGCTGCTGGCCGTCATTCTCGTCGTGACCGGGCAGGCGCTTGCCGTCTTCTCGCTGCGGATCCTGAATACCCCGGCAGCTGTGTTCCGCGACGCCGAGGGCTATATGCGGACCATCTTCTGGGGAATTCCCGTCACAATAACCTATAACCTTCTTGCAAGCATGCTGCGGTCCCTCGGCGACAGCAAAACGCCGCTCTATGCCATGGTTTTCGCGTCCATTATCAACATTGGGCTGGATCTGTGGTTCGTCGCCGGATTAGGTTACGGCGTCGTCGGCGCGGCCGCCGCCACCGTCATCGCCCAGGCCTTCGCCGGGATCTTCTGCTATCTG
Source organism: uncultured Lachnospiraceae bacterium (assembly GCA_947600145.1). GTDB lineage: Bacteria > Bacillota > Clostridia > Lachnospirales > Lachnospiraceae > UBA3402. Next base: position 4,488 of record CANQGA010000060.1, read on the forward strand.
AAAATACGCAGGATCGACATCCTGCGCCTGACCCGCGAAGATCTGCGGCTGCGCGGCAGCACCTGCGCGAGGCTGACCGGTCTGGGCCTGCCGATGGCATTTCAGAATATCGTCATCTCTATCGGCGGTATGATCATCCAATACCTGGTCAACGGCTTCGGCGTCCTCTTCCTGGCTGCCTACACCGCCACCAACAAGCTCTACGGGCTGCTGGAAATGGCCGCCATCTCCTACGGCTACGCCATGACCACCTACGCCGGCCAGAACCTGGGCGCCGGCAGGGTGAAGCGCATCCGCGACGGCTACCGCTCCGCGCTTCTGATCGCGGCGGCAACTTCCCTCGCGATCCTCATCGCCATGATCGCCGGCGGACGGACGATCCTGAGCTTCTTCATCTCCGGCGACGCGGCGGCCGTAAAGGAAACGCTTGACATCGCCTACGACTACCTGTTTATCATGAGCGCCGCCCTGCCGACCCTTTACTACCTGCATGTGACCCGCTCCTGCATCCAGGGCATGGGCAATACCGTGCTGCCCATGGTCAGCGGCGTCTGCGAATTCGTCATGCGCACCGGCTCCGCCCCGCTGCTTCCCCTCGCGCTCGGGCAGGAAGGGATCTTCCTTGCGGAGGTGCTGGCGTGGATCGGTGCGGACGTGGTGCTGTTCTTCAGCTATTCGTACTGTTACCGGAAGGCGGAGAAAAGATATTCTGTGGGAAAATAGTCTGCCGGGAAGTCCCAATAATTTACTTGCCATCTTCGCATACCAACGGGCAGAGCGTCACTGGCGCCCTTCTCGCATGGAAATACAGAAAATGCGTCACTGGCGCATTTTCTGCATGGAAATACAGAAAACGCGTCACTGGCGCATTTTCTGCATGGAAATACAGAAAACGCGTCACTGGCGCATTTTCTGCATGGAAATAAAAAGCGCGCCCGGCAAATCATTCCGCCGCCGGACGCGCTTCTATTTTTTTATTCACGACCCACAAGGGATTCCGTCCGTTGTCAGGCATCCTGCATGTCCTGCAGCCGCACCTTTCGCCCGGACGCCGCCTCGAAATGATACTTCACGATTCCCAGATCCGTCTTCGTATAGAAGCCGCGGCCCGAGACGCGGATCACCGGTTCGCCGTCCTTCACGCCCATCTCAAATTTCTGCTGATTCACCGCCGTCGGCGCCAGCATCGCCGCTTCAGCCCCCTTCCGGAACCAGTCCGGCATGACGCCTTTCGAAACGACCAGCTGTTCCAGCGATTTGCCTTTATGCGCCGCGCCCTGACTCTCGCCGTAGCCGAGCGCGATCACCATGCACAGCTTCCGGCCCTCCGGGATCAGCTTCTGTACCATTTTCTTATTAAACGTCAGCGCAGCCCAGCAGGTATTCAGTCCCAGCATCTGCGCCTCCAGCACGATCCGTTCCCCATAGTAGCCGCAGGCCTCCTCGATATCCCGATCCGCCGGCCCGGCCAGCACGATGTAATTGTTCACATTGCGGAAGCTCCCGTAATGAGCCAGCCGCGAATCGAACCCCTCCGGGTCGTCATACCGGATGAAAATGTCGAGGTTCCCCTCGGCGTTGCATTCGTCAACGACTGTCTGAAGCCGCTGCCGCTTCTCCTCCTCGATCTTCTGTGTGGTGTAGGCGCGCACGGAGTGGCGCTCCTCAATCGCCTGGATGATGTCCATTTTACCGGTCTCCTCCTTTAATCTTCAATCATTTTCAACAACTCTTCCACCAGCAAATACACTGTGGTTCCCGGATCGTACGCGGACGGATTGCATTCTTTTTCCCGAAATCCGGACATCCGTCTTTTTGCATTTCGGATTGCCGCTGCAGCACTCCCATATGTATCGACTAAATCATATATATCTTCATAATTCTTTCTGTAGCGGCCATCTCCAATACCATATCTTTTAAACAGCACATCCAGTTTCTCATTCCATGAATCCCTATGCAATGCCGAATCACTGTAATCAAAATGCAGATACAACCAATATTCAAACGACTGGTTGCTCCACCCCACATGATAGCCTTTCTTCTGTCCTTCTTTTATTGCCTGATCAAAATCCAGGAAATCATCTTTATCGAACACGATCCAAACATTCTGATATAAGACATTCGCCTTTTTTACTTTCTCATCGGCTGTCTCGATCAGCCTGCCTGTTGACGTTCCTTCTCCCTCAACCTCTATAAGCGGCGCGTCAACAACATCAATGCGGCCTCCGATCGTTTCCTGGATTTTCCTCTTGATTCCATTAAAATAGAATGGCTCTGTGCGTTTTCCTTCCGTAACGATCAGATAGGAGTTGGCACGAGGCGTCCTATATTCATGACGTCTCTGTCTCCTGTCCTCGCGCCTCTTTTTGAATAAGTCATCAGTCCCCACTTAACTTATTCACCCTCTTTCATATCAAATTCCTTCAAAAGCGGAATCCCCCCATATACTCCTGCCAGATAATCTTTCTCAAAAGAGGCGTCCGACCGAACTTTGTAATCCGACAGAGCTGCTAATTCCGAATAACCATATTCGTCTTTTTCTACAAACCAGATCTGATCGCGGCGGAAGAACCTTTTATCCATCAACGTCGTATCGTGTGTCGTATAGATCAGCTGAGCCTTTGATCTTTCATCATAAAAAAGATCAATGATAAATTTGAGCAAAAGGGGATGGAGCTTATCATTAAACTCATCAATGAACAAAGCAGTATCTGTTTTTATGGCAATTCGGACATTAATGTATAATCCGATCGCTTTTATAGTTCCCTGAGACTCATCATACAGATTGAGTTCATATCTCTTCCCATTTTTCCCATAGTGATATGTCCAAAACTGCGTCTTCTGTCCGCTGATATCATAAGCAATATCTTTAATACCCACATCAATAGCGTTTAAAAATCTCAACAGACCTTCTTTATCCTGCTCTATAACTTGCGGAAGATATTTTTCTAAATAGCTCTTGTTCTCATAGAATTCAGACAACGCAACCATGTTGTCCATGATACCGTTATATACTTTTCTGAATTCATCCGTCTTGAGATTCAGCTTATTAAAAAAAGATAACACCAAGGTTTCTTTGGGGATCTGTTCCCGATACAGAGAACACTCTTTTCGTACAGTCGCGCCAAAATCAATCTGATCGAAACTTCTTTCAAAAAGAATCGTGTGCCGGTTTGTATTCAGATTCTTTTTATACAGCCACTCAGCTGCGATCTCAACAGCATTATATTCAAAACCATATCGGTATTCATAATCCCCTAACAGGATAATAATCTGGAATTCTGAATTCCCATGATCTTCTTCCTCAAAAGAAAATGGATCGTAATCCCGTGCAATCGCCGTTTCTCTTCCATTTCCCACACTATCGAAAGATGCTCGCAGAATTTCCTGAAAATAGAACATCGCCAGATGAAGATTCGACTTTCCGCTCGCATTTGCGCCATAAATAGAGGCAACCCGAACAAACTTCTCCCTCAACCCCCAATCAATCAGATTACTCTCATGCTCCTTATATGCGTTGACTGCAGTCATATCCAGAACTGTTTCTTCCTTAAATGATCGGACATTTTTAAATGAGAACTGAACCAACATAAGTGAATACCTCCTTATATTGATATAATATGCTTATTTGGATATTATGTCAATATTTTCGAGAAAAATTCACGATTTAATCAATGTAATAATTGTATTTCTTCTCCAAATGTTCCCGTACCTTCTCGATCACGCTCCGATCCGCCGGCAGCCAGTCCACACTGTTAAGCGTATCCTTCGTCAGCCACCGGGCGGCTTCGTGTTCCTTCAGAACCAGCTTGCCGGAGCGGACAGTACACCAGAAGCAGTCCATGGAAAGGTGGAAATTCGGGTAATCGTACTCGATCCTGTCAAGCCAGTCCCCCACCTCGATCTCCGCGCCAAGCTCTTCCATGATCTCCCGCTTAAGCGCCTGCCGCGGCGTCTCGCCCGGCTCGATCTTGCCGCCGGGGAACTCCCAGCCGCCTTTAAAATCACCGTAGCCGCGCTGGGTGGCGAAGATGGAGTTGTCATGGGTGATGAGGGCAGCGACTACATGAACAGTTTTTTTCTCTCGTAAAAAATTCATTCTACACTCTTTTCACACATATTATCAACTTATCATTGACGCAAATTCTTCTTTGCTCAATTTGATTCCACTATTATATAGCCGATCTTTCCGGAAAAAATATATCTGATTCATCATTTGAACCCTCTCGTCTGCTAAGCCATAATGAATCTTCCTATGACAAAGGGGACACAAGCATACAATATTGGCATAGACATCCAAACTATTTTCAAAACTTCCTTGTTTACGCATTGGAATTGCGTGATGACCTTCCATATATTGTCGATGAGTTTTCTCCGCAACAAAACTTTTATGGTTAGAATTCAGTTCGCATTGATGCCCTGCAAACTCAATCACCTGATTTCGGATAATTGTAGATCTGCTCCTCTGCCTACTTTCTGCCATTCTGATATCTGAAATAGGCACCACAATATCCAGAAGCTTCGCATTCTCCTTCACTGCTTCAAACTCTACTCCTTCAGCAAATCTACAGTAATTATTAAGACCAGAACTGTACATCTGGTGACCTCTTTTATCCAATGCCATAAAATCCGTATCAGAATACAGAACAGCACGTAATTCCAACAACTGTTCTGTGTCCATAATTTCAAATACATGATCCCGTATCAAATCTTTTCTCTTTAACCATCCAGATATATACTTCAGGGCATCCAGATAATGCTTAACTGATGAATCCGCTATTTGACGAATGGATTTCAAATAACGAATATAATACTCTTCCAACGAATATCGACTTTCCACAATATTATTCCTTCTGTCAATTATTTTAAAACTAGTCTCCAGAATTGAATTCTACCAGTTTCTCCCAATCTATACTTCCATCTTCCTTGCAAAAACTATTAGAGAATTCCCTTACCAGTCTATTCGCCGCCCTATCATAACTCTCCTTATACTTAGCCACATATTGTTCCGGCAATGTTCCCATATATCCGATTATCTTAATATAAAAATTCTCGTCGCCAGTCAACTCCGCCCAGAACTCTTTTCCCGCGAGTTCTTGATACATTTTAGGTTTTCCCCGACCCGAATCTTTCTTTTTTCCATAGCTATAACCAATATATGCTTCATAACGCGCTTTCGCCTGTTGCGCAAGTTTAGAAGCAGCGGCAAAATTCTGTTCCTGTCTTTTTTTACTATCCGCATTAAATACAGACGGACCGCTTTTTACAGCAATCGCAAATATAGTGTTTGTATCTCCATCCTGAATCATGATATCAATACCTTCTGCCAACGCTTTATTCCCGCCACTTGCCGCTATTGCGATCGGCTCAAAAAAACAATTTCCAAAAATCGTCTCCTCACTGGAACTCACAAATGCCGTCAAAACAGAATCCACTATCTCTGCCGCGCTCTGCATTGCTTTCGCACGATACAAATAGGGATTTTTACGTTTCATTACTTTTTTGATGTTAAGCCCATCTATTTTTTCAATTAATGTTCCATAAAAGGTCTCCAAGGCCGACGCGATAGCTTTGACCACCGCATCTTCATCGTATGAATTATTTATTGGCATATGTATTCCCTCCAATTTCTATTGCATTTCTTAATTTGTTATGTACCCCGGTTCCCCTAAAGCGCTTTGTCTCCACAAAGGCAGTTTTATCGGCCGTTGCACACACCGCCCTTCCTACTGCCTCCGCCAAGCCAACCGGTACGGCATTCCCAATCTGACGATACTTAGAGGCCATCGTTCCTGTGAAAATCCAATCATCCGGGAATTGTTGGATTCTCGCATATTCTTTCACACTTAACGCCCTATTCTGCACCGGATGGCACATCATGGTCGCTTTCTGTACCGGAGATGTTACTACCGTCGGCGACGGTTGATCATATGACAATCTTCTATAGAATCCTACTTTTCCACCACCGGACTCATAGGCACCTCCCATTGCAGACGGCACAATATCTTCCGGTAAGTCCCTCCAGTTGCCCCCTTCCGGAACCATTTTTAAATAATGCAGTCTCTCCTCACTCATTACGGCACATTCCCCTGCATCTAATTCCAAATCACCTATCGCTTCCCTTACACATTTCCATCTGTATTCTTTATTCTGATGCAGGGGGAAATGCGTCGGAACCGGTAAAAATATGTCTTCCCAATCCCTGCTGCCGATCAATACAAATCTTTCCCTGAATTGCGGAACTCCATAGTTGACCGCATCAAGTAAGCCGTACACTGTTTTATAATTCAACTTAGCAAATTCAGATAAAATAACGTCTAAAACGGTTCCTAATTTTTGCTCAGGATCATTTTCATCTTTTTCGCTGGTCGGAACATGTTTTAATGGGGCCGAAATGATTCCTTTAACATTTTCCATTATAAAAAAACGGGGCCGGATATAATCGATCATACGGATAAACTCCATGAACAAACTTCCTCTGGGATCATTAATTCCCAGCCTTTTTCCAGCTGTCGAAAATGGCTGGCACGGCGGCCCTCCACAAATTAAAAACGGCTCCCCAATCGATAATCCCGTTAACTCCAATAGATATTGCGGTGATATTTCTCTTATGTCCCCGCCCAATACTTTATGCCCATTAGCCTGCATAGTCTTCACACATGATTCATCAAAATCTTGGCCAATTACAATATGCAGGCCGGCTTTTTCCAAACCAATATCCAATCCCATTGCACCGGAAAACAAAGAAATAACATCTCTGTTATCACTGTATTTACTATAATCACCTTGGGTTCCTGTGTTGTTCATTAGATTTTCTCTCCGCTTTCCAGTACAAATTTTCGTTCAAAAGAACTATTAACTGCTTTTGCAATACTCTCCAGTTCAGCTATTGTAAAACTCTCTCGTTTCATCTTTCCGCTGAAATTCTGCGGTGTCGTGCCGATCCGTCTTGAAAGTTCAGCCACACTAATATCTGATCGTACACACAACACCTTAATTTGTTCAGAAATGGTCATGCAGGGTACCTCTTCATAAAGTCAACTGTAACAATACAAGTATAAAGCATACGGTTTATATCGTCAATTGAATAATAACAATTTCTTTAATTGAGGTACTTGTCAATTCATGTACCATCTGGTAAAATTAGTGCTATATTCAACGAAAGGAACTTGATTTATGACTAGAGATCCTTCTGTTGTTTCAAAGTATATGCGCAGAATCCGCAGTAAAGATACTTCTATTGAACTTAAACTCCGCAAAGCCCTGTGGAGTAAGGGTTATCGTTATCGAAAAAACTATAAGAAATTACCTGGCTCTCCAGATATTGTCTTGACTAAATATAAAATAGCTATATTTTGTGATAGCGAATTCTTTCATGGAAAAGACTGGGAAATAATGAAATTGCGTCTAGAACATGGTAATAATCCTGATTTTTGGGTCAAAAAGATTGAACGCAATCGAAATCGCGATTGTGAAAACGACAAAAAGCTTTTATTCTTAGGTTATACTGTGATCCATTTTTGGGGACGTGATATAATTAAGCATACGGAAGAATGTCTAAAAGCAATTGAAGAATCAATATGGGAAACCCAAATTGACATATACCATGATGACTAAGCAAAACGTCTATAATAAATAATTAAAATTTGATCTGCTTAATACATTATTTACAATAATTATTTTACAAATGGAGGGAAGGATAATGCCAAATGTTATTGACTTATATGCCGGAGCTGGTGGCTTGAGCCTTGGGGCAGCTCGTGCTGGATTTAACTTAGCCGCTGCTGTAGAATTTGATCCACATGCCATCCATTCCCATACCATCAATTTCCCACATACCATTCACATTCAAAGAGATATATCCTCACTAAATGGAGAAGAGTTGCTATCATTAGCCAATATAAAACAATCTGAATTGACAGGAATTATTGGTGGACCACCCTGCCAGGGTTTTAGTTGCATAGGCCAAGGAGACATTAATGATACAAGAAACCTTCTGTTTACAAAGTTTTTTCAATTAGTAGAAGAGCTTCAACCTCCATTTTTTGTTGCCGAAAACGTCCCTGGAATTATGAATAGTAAATATAATTCGATTCGTTCAGAAGCATTTCAAAAACTTAAAAAATATACGGTTTTAGATCCGTTAAAGGTAATAGCATATGAATATGGAGCTCCCACAATCAGAACACGTATTTTTTTTATTGGATACCTTAAAGAAGGCAAAATCAAGCCATTCACAAATGCAGACATTGAAAAAGCAAAACTTCCCATTAGTCAAAGAACCACCGTTCTCTCGGCTCTTTATGGCTTACCTAGTAATATACCTTATAAAAAAAATAGTTCTGGATATAAAAGGATAAGCAAAGATTATTACACAGGCAATCAAGGTACTAATCAAAATGACTTTTTCTATCAAAGAGTAATAGCTAAGCGTCCGAACAATGTAGGTAATTGTGATTATGTAAATACATATACAAAAAAACATCTTGTTAATGGATGTCTACCCACAAAACATTCACCTTCTGTAAAAAGGCGCTATTCACAGCTTAAATATGGACAGCAAGACCCTATTTCAAAATCGATCAAGCTTGATCCAAACGGGTTTTGCCCCACATTGCGAGCTGGTACTGGGCCTGAAAGAGGGAGCTACCAAGCCGTCCGTCCTATCCACTATGAATATGCAAGAGTTATTACCCCAAGAGAGGCCGCACGATTACAAGGATTTCCTGACTGGTATCTTTTACCGGATACAATCTGGCACAGTTTTAGACAACTAGGAAACAGCGTTTCTCCAATAGTTGCAGAACAAGTTTTAAATATTATCTATCAAAGACTCACATTATGAAAATTTGGATAATACTTATAAAATGATATGTAACTTTTCACAAGACTATCCTTTCCCCCTGAAAAAACAAACGGAAAACTATTTTCAAGTTGCTGCTGAGCATCTTTACTCGGCAGCATTCTATTCATTTCTGTAATCTCACGAACAGTCAATGCCGGGATTTCAATTTTGCATGGGTTTTCCCAAGAAAACGTAATATATTTATAACTTTTCAAAGCATCCTTTATCTTCGTTTCCATTTCATGTGAATCCAAAATTATACCAGTAAATGTTAGCATTTGCTGGCCATCTTTATATACACAAGGCAATAGCGGCAGCATAAAATTAGGACTATACACAGGATCATCCTCTAATGCTGACATGATAACTTTCTTTAAAATTTTTATCAATGTTAATGGATATCGTGAAGTTGTTAAATCATCACGTGTCAATGATGGCGGAAAAAATTCTTCCCCCACTCTTTTTTTCAATATTTCAAACCTTTCTTCTTGCAATTTTTCTGGTTCTGCTTTCCCACCTAATGATGATGGTGTTGCATTTAATGTAATCTTTACGACATCACCGGGCGAAAGAATATTTAACAACGCCGAATAATCACAAAGTTGAGTATACAAATCATCCGGGCTTACATAATCTAACCAAAAAATATTATGTTCCCCTTCTTCTATTACCAAATTAGTAATATACTCCGAACTGTTAATATTCTGAACCTCTATACAACGATATGGGCAATTGTACTTTGCACGTTGATATTCAATAATATCTTTTTCTAAAGAAATCATTTCCGTTATATTCAACGTATCATGTATTATTTTAAAATCATCAAACAAGTAAGAACCGAATCCTGTATAACGATAACTGGATATTGGATAAATCTGCGAAAGCCCTACCAGCATCTCCACAAACAAGCTACGATCTATAAACTTATTAGGTCTAAGATGATAAAACGGCTGAGTTGTCATCTTTATCCTTTGTCTCCTTTGCGATAAGAATCATTTCATCAAAAGCCTTTTCACCCACTTGTGATGGAGAAGCAGGATTGGCTTCATCGCCATAAAAATATTCCTTTAATAACGATATACTTTCAATGTCTTTATTAAATCGCACCACTCTATAAGGTTTATCTATCACAGGTTTTGGAAGTGACGGAGTAAAAATAGCCCCCTGTTGAGTTTGTCTCAGTTTGATTTTTCCACTTTGCTCCGCCGTATTTAGATCATTCAATATTTTTTGAACGGGAACGCTTTCAGCTACTGTTGAATACTCCCTCTCTTTTTCATTTTGCCCTTTCCACTTATTAGTATAGTCTGTAAAAATCTTTAGTCCGTGTTTCATCCTGTCCTTTACTGCAGAATACACCCTTGAAGATGTGTCTATGCCCCTTTTCGTAGTTGTCATTGGTAATGCCTTAGGATTATTACTTTCAAAAATAACTACTCCTCTTATACCAATGAATTGCGTATGATACTGAGGAACACCACTTTCACCCCAACCAGTTAAATAACTTTTATCATTATATAATACCACTCTATCGTTACAAACTATTGTCCATCCCGCCCCTGCCGTACTTCTTTTAGAACTGTTTTCATCATCAATCTCCTCTGGTGATGGTGGCGAGGCATAAAACCCAACTGCAAGACTAACCTTTACATCTCCAAATGTATTCTTATATATATACGGCATTATTCTGCTCTTTGAATCACTAGATTTATTATCAACTAACACGTTAATTGGAAGTGCAGAAACCTCCTTCTCATTCACCATTATTCTAAAACCTTTTTCTATAATAAAACTATAACTTTGTTGAATAGCTTTTATCAATTCCTCCTGATAATTTTCTACCTTATCTTTTGTATTCCATAGATTCACTATATCAGAATTAATGTTACAGATCTTTATTTTAGTTCCACCCTGGCATAAAATATCGTTCATTTCAGGCTCATCAATAGGAAAATCCCATTCTGGCGAATTTACCCAATCTAGCGGTACGGTCACTCTGTAAAGTTCTCCTTCATTTCTAGTTATAACCTCTGCTGATCGTCCAATTTTAAATATTGCTCTTTTCATGCCAATTCCATATATCCCAACAGTAGGCAAATCATTTTCATAGTTTTCAGAAGATCTACCCATTCGAAATGCATATTTTTCTGCAACATTCCGAGGAATTCCACCACAATTATCCTCAATACTAAAGCTACTATCATCAAAAGATATGCGTGAATAATAACCTTCATAATACTTGGATGTTTCATCTTTAAAGGTAATAGACTTTTGTCTTACAACTCCATCTAAACAATTGTCTAGCAAATCTAGTATTGAATCACTCAACGATATATCTCTTGTAAGCATGTCGACAAAAAAATCCTTTGTTGGAAATCCCAATGCTACAGTACCCATCACAATACCTTCTTTCAACACGAATTCTTTAATTGAGTTTATTACTTATACTATAACTCACTAAACCTCTACCTTAAAACTTTAGGACATATAAGCATTTATATAATTATATATATCCTTTTATCAATGCGCAAGATCTATCTATTAATTCTTTTAATTCGAAATATTGCCACATCAAATACCCAATCACCTTGCCGTCAATAAACTTTCCCTATTCCCATCACTTCGACCGTCTCCGCCCTCTCCCCCAGAATGTTATCTCCCGCAATCAGTGGCTAACCACAGGCCATCAGAAATATGATCACCTGTCTCATAATCAATATGTTAGCGTTGTCGTCACTATTAATCGTATGTCTCTATAATATTTTGCTTCAAAAATATCTTCGTATACCCCAGTACTGCCCTTTATTCCATACCCAACCAAATTGAGTCATTTCTCAGCATATCCTAAGACCTTCCTCGCAACGAGGAGAGTCACAACTTTACATGTCATTGAGTCTCTCCTTCAAAAGCTTTCTGGCCTGAGATACGCCGAGAGTCTCAGCGCCGTCAATTCGGCCCTGCTCTCCCTGCAGCACCTTCTCCCTCAGTTTTAATAACTGCTCTTCTTTTTCAAATACGTCTATGTCCATAAGAGCCAAATCGCTTTCTCCATTCTTTGGAATATGGATTGATTTCTCTGCCTTTTTGCCAGACTGAAAATCGCTGCACAATCATTGTATAAACTGGCAGATGTCTTTAAGGATTATTCTCTTTGTTTCATATCATTTTTAATTATATTACAATATTTCTATCCTGTAAAGTCCCGCAAAGTTCTTCTGACAGTTCTCCTGATATTGTCCGACACTGTCGACTACAGACGATTTTCCAAATATACTGGACTGTGACGAACGGAAACTGTCGTAAGGCTGATCGCCATCATCGATACGCCTGGTTCAGAACGGGGATCTCCCGTAAATTCTTTCCTCAATCGATATTGACACCGATCAATTTATCTTATACATTTATAAAAGATGGATGAGATGCCCCGCTAGGTTTGGCTTTTAGCCGAACTTGGTCCAGAACGGCGCATTCTCATCCGTTTTGATTATCTTTCTTCCCTCACTCCACTCCGATCATATTCGGCCACCGCGCCTCCATAAACGCGTCGTCGTACTGCTCGTCGATGAACTCCTCCACCAGTCCGGCGGGTTCCGGCCGCTCCTGGCGGGTGTCATATCGGACCATCGCCCCCGCAGTCAGAAGTCCGTTGCAGACCATCAAAAATACGATCACCCATGTGACGATCTTTCCGGCTAACGGCGGGATCTTCTCGATCTGGCGGGAAAGCGGCGGGTAGAGGATCTTCACCCAGACCACCGCAAGGATCCCCCAGAAGAAGCAGAACAGCACGTTGGT
>CANQGA010000061.1 GCA_947600145.1 uncultured Lachnospiraceae bacterium
GTCTGCATGGTGAACTGATCCGCGGGCCGCAGGCGGAGGGGCATTACGCCACGCTGCCGCCGGACGTGAAGCTTCTGAACGTATCGGTCAACGAAAATGTGTGCTATCTCAATTTTGACGCCGCGTTTGTGGAGAACGCTGTGGATGTGAGGGAATATATCCCGATCTATTCCATTGTCAATTCGCTGTGCGAGCTGTCCGCGGTGACGCGGGTGCAGATTACGGTCAACGGCTCGTCGGATGTCATGTTCCGGGACGCGATCTCACTGGACACCCAGTTTGAGCGGAATCTGGATATCGGGGAGGAAATGAATTAATTGAAACGACCACTGGCGTACGCAGCAGGGGGATTCGTACTTGGAGAGGTATGGCTGTTGCTGCCCGTGGAACTGAAGGCGGTGATTCCGGTCCTTGTGCTGGCCGGAGTCCTTCTCCTGTGGAGAAGCAGGGGACGAAGCGGATACGTGGAGAGAAGCGGCAGGAGCATGATGAACTGGTGCCTGCCGTTTTTTTGTTTCGCGCTGCTGGGCGCGGCGCTTTTGCGTGCGGATACGCGCCGGGCGGAGGACTGCGCGGCCCGGATCAGGGCGGCGGAGGGCGTGACGCTTAAGCTGGAGGGGCTGCTTAAGGACGCGCGGCCCGGGAAAGAAGGAAGCTATGCGGCCGTGCTGGAGCTCTCGGATGTGACGCTTGACGTACGCGGGGAGACCTCGGACTTTGGCGGCTCGGTGCTGGTCTATCTGGAGGAGGCGCCGCGGGGACTCGGCGCGGCGGACGCGGGAAGCAGCGCGGGTCAGAGCCCGGAGCAGGCTGCTGCGGGAAGCGGCGCGGGTCAGAGTCTGGAGCAGGCTGCTGCGGAGGCGTCGGCGGATGAGATGCGGATCGGCATGCGCGTCTCGGTCCGGGGAGAACTGGAATCCATGGGGCAGGCCACCAATCCCGGGGAGTTCGATTACGGAAAATACTACCATGCGCTGGGGATCGAGGGACGGATGTTCGGGAAGGATCTGCGTCCCGCGGGCGATGAGTATTCCCCGTATCTTGACGGCGTCTGGCGTTTCAAGCGGTACGCGGAAGAGATCCTGGCGCGGCTGTGCGGCGGGGACAGCCGCGATCTGGGCGTATTTACGGCCGTGGCGCTGGGAGATAAGGCGGCGCTGGCGTCGGACGTGCGGGAGCTCTACCAGAGAAATGGGATCGCACATCTTCTGGCTGTCAGCGGCCTGCACATATCCCTGATCGGCATGGGATGCTACCGTCTGCTCAGAAAAAGGCTGGGTCTGGGATTTGAGCTGTCCGGCGCTCTGGCGGCGGCCGTGACGGTCACCTACGGCGTTATGACCGGCGGCTCAGCCAGCGTGGTGCGGGCTGTAGTCATGGTATGCCTGCAGTTTCTGGCGGATAAACTGGGGAGAACCTATGATATGCTCTCGGCCATGGCGGCGGCCGCCGTGCTTCTGCTGATACAGTCCCCGGCGCTTCTGTTTCAGGCCGGGTTCCAGCTGTCGTTCGGGGCCATCCTGGCCATCGGGGCCGTGTATCCGGTGCTTGAGGCGTGGACGGGAGTCGGGCGCGGAGGATCCGAGCGAGAGGAATCCGAACATGGCGGAGTCGGGCGCGGAGGATCCGGGCGAGAGGAATCCGAACGTGGCGGATCCGGACGCGGCGGAAACGGGCGCGGAAAGTCCGGATGCGGCGGGAGCGCACTCGGCCGGACCGTGCTCCTGGGGCTCGTGATCCAGATCGTAACGCTTCCGGTCACGGTATATCATTTCTACGAATACCCGATCTACGGGACGGTGCTGAACCTGCTTGTGATCCCGCTGATGGGTTACGTTCTGATATCAGCTCTCGCGGGGGTGGTCTGCGGAGCCGTCTGGCTGCCCGCGGGAAGATTCGCGATCGGTACGGGGCACTATATCCTGATGTTCTATGAATGGCTCTGCAGGCGTTTTGAGCAGCTTCCGGGGGCGGTGCAGATCGTGGGAAGGCCGCAGCTCTGGCAGCTGGCGCTTTACGGAGCCGGGTGGTGCGCGCTGCTTATGCTGGCTGCGGCGCGAAGCGTGGAAGAGGAAAAAAAGGACGCGGAACAGAATAATTCGGAGGCGCCCCTGGCAGACGGCGGGGGAACTGCACATCCGCAGCCGCACATGGATGTGCGTCCGTTGCCACGTCTGGCCTTCCTGGCGTTGTGCGCCTGCGCCGGATATATGCTGCTTCAGGCCGTGCCGGTATCCGGCCTCCGCGCTGTGTTCCTGGACGTGGGACAGGGAGACGGTATCTGTCTGGAGAGCCGGGAGACGGTGATCCTGATAGACGGAGGAAGCACATCCCGCGAAGACGTAGGGGAGCAGGCGTTGGAGCCGTACCTGAAAAGCCGCGGGATCCGGAGGATCGACTGCGCGGTGGTCAGCCACGGCGACGAGGACCACATCTCCGGGATCCGGTATCTGCTGGAGTCGGACTGTGGGATCAAAATAGACACCCTGGTCCTGCCGCGCCTGGCCGCCGGGGATGAGAAATACGCCGGTCTCGAGCGCCTGGCCGGCCGGGCGGGTACGGATATCGTCTGGATGAAGGCGGGGGACGTGATCGCGGCCGCGGCGCCGGAAGCGAAAGAAGCCGGGAAGAGAGAGTCGGCCGCGGCGCCGGAAGCGGAAGAAGCCGGGAAGAGAGAGCCGGCCGCGGCGCCGGAAGCAAAAGACTCCGGCGGCGCGCGCCTGCGGGTGAAATGTCTGTACGCCGGCGATCCGGCTTACCGGGAGGACACGAACGACCATTCGCTGCTTCTGGAGGCTGTTTACGGCAGCGCCGGCATTCTCCTGACCGGGGATATGAGCGCTGAGGGGGAAGCGCGCTGGCTTTCCGCGGTGCGCGCCGGCGAGGCGGAGGACATTTCCGGACCGGTGCAGGTCCTGAAGGTGGCCCATCACGGTTCGGACTACTCCAGCGGCGCGAATTTCCTGGATCATGTCAGACCGGACTGGGGGATCATTTCCTGCGGCAGGAACAACCGGTACGGACATCCGGGGGAGGAGACGACGGCGAGGCTTGAGGAGCGGGGGATCGATATTTTCC
Organism: uncultured Lachnospiraceae bacterium; assembly: GCA_947600145.1. Classification (GTDB taxonomy): domain Bacteria; phylum Bacillota; class Clostridia; order Lachnospirales; family Lachnospiraceae; genus UBA3402. Next base: position 3,079 of record CANQGA010000061.1, read on the forward strand.
TGACCATGGAACTGGGCGCGGTGACGGTGACGACGGACGGAAAAGCCATTAAAGCGGCGGGAACGACCGGTCCGCCGAATGATACGGATTGATTCAGAAAATCCTTGCATTTTCAGGGGTTTTCCTATATACTGAATAGCGGTCAGAAAAGGGGCGGGATTTTTGCCCTTCCTGACAGAGAAGAAAGCTGTGTCACGCAAGGAGGAAGTACACATGGTAAGAGCGATCGTAGGAGCTAACTGGGGCGATGAGGGAAAAGGCAAGATCACGGATATGCTGGCGAAGGAATCCGACATCATTATCCGTTTCCAGGGCGGCAGCAACGCCGGCCACACCATTATCAATGAATACGGCAAGTTCGCCCTGCATCTGCTTCCGTCCGGCGTATTTTACAGCCATACCACCAGCATCATCGGCAACGGCGTGGCGCTTAATATTCCATATCTGATGGGAGAGATTCAGTCCCTGACCGACCGGGGCGTACCGAAGCCCAGGATCCTGGTCTCCGACAGGGCCCAGATCCTGATGCCGTACCATGTCCTTTTCGACACATATGAGGAGGCCCGGCTGGCCGGCAAGTCCTTCGGCTCCACCAAGTCCGGCATCGCGCCGTTCTATTCGGACAAATACGCGAAGATCGGTTTCCAGGTCAGCGAGCTGTTTGACGAGGAGACGCTGAAGGAGAAGGTGGAACGGGTCTGCGTGCTGAAAAATGTGATGCTTGAGCATCTGTACCATCAGCCGAAGATCGATCCTGCCGAGCTTCTGAATACGCTTCATGAGTACCGTGATATGATCGCGCCCTATGTCTGCGATGTGAGCGCATACCTGGCGGAGGCGATCAGGGAAGGGAAGAATATCCTGCTGGAAGGCCAGCTGGGTTCCCTGAAGGACCCGGATCACGGCATCTATCCGATGGTGACGTCCTCCTCCACGCTGGCGGCTTTCGGAGCCATCGGCGCGGGGATCCCGCCCTACGAGATCAAAAATATCACCGCGGTGGTCAAGGCTTACTCCAGCGCCGTGGGCGCGGGCGCGTTTGTCAGCGAGATCTTCGGCGACGAGGCCGATGAGCTGAGAAGGCGCGGCGGCGACGGCGGCGAGTTCGGCGCGACCACGGGACGGCCTAGGCGCATGGGATGGTTCGACGCGGTGGCGACCCGTTACGGCTGCCGGATCCAGGGGGCGACGGAGGCGGTCCTGACAGTTCTCGACGTGCTGGGATATCTGGATGAGCTGCCTGTCTGTGTGGGCTATGAGATCGACGGCGCGGTGACGAAGGATTTTCCGACCACAGTGAAGCTTCAGAAGGCGAAGCCGGTCTATGTGAAGCTTCCCGGCTGGAAATGCGAGATCCGCGGGATCAGGAAGTACGAGGAGCTGCCGGAGAACTGCCGCAATTACATCGAATTTATCGAGAAGGAGATCGGAACGCCCATCAAAATGGTGTCCAACGGCCCGGGACGGGACGAGATCATTTACAGATAAGAACGGAAAAGCCTGCCGTACGGGGAATGAATTCCGGCGCGGCAGGCTTTCTGCATCCAATAGAAAATGCGTCTGAGAGGAATCGAACCTCCGCACGCGGCTCCGGAGGCCACTGCTCTATCCACTGAGCTACAGACGCATCATCTATATAATACTACTTTCCGAAATAGGATGCAAGCAAAATTTGATCTCTTTGGAAAAAATTTTGCCCGCATTGCTTTTTGTGCGGGTTTTTGATAGAATGGTACAAGGCGCTTAAGGGAGGACAGGATCTTGAAGGATAAATGGAAATTTTTTGGCCGGCTGGCCAACAGTGATATCATGCATTACCTGCGGTTCGCGGTGCTTCCGCTGGCGGCGGTCGTGCTGATCGCCGTGATCATGACGGCGGATAAAGGGAAAGAAGGACAAACCTCCCCGGAGAATACGGGGACCGTTCTGGCCGGAAGTACGGCGGATGGGGAGGCTGGCAGGCCGGCGGGGGAGGACTCTGCCGGCGGCGGGGAGCAATCGGATATCGGAGCCGGCGAAGCGGGCGGACAGGAATCCGGCGGCCCGGGTGATGGGGCCGGCGGGGAACCGGCTGACGGCGCCGACCGCCCGTCCGGCGAAGGAGCGGAGAGCTCCGGCGCGGCAGAGGACGCCCCGGATTACTCGGAGATCGATATTTCTCAGTATACGCTGAAGACGGACGAAGTTCCGGAGCTCCTTGCGCTGGTGAGAACCTACTGCCAGGCGAAGGAGGACTGCGATCCGCAGCTGATGGCCAGGCTGTTCGGCCGCGGCGTCCTGACGGAGGAGGAGGCTGCGGAGGAGAAGGCGAAGATGGAGCTGGTGAAGGCCAGCGTCAAGCGGTACGAGAACATTTCCTGCTATTCCATCGAAGGGCCGGAGCCGGATTCCTATGTGATCTTTCCGTATTTTGAACTGAAGTACCGGGAAGCGGAGACGCTGATGCCGCAGCTGACCTGGGCTTATGTGACGAAGCAGGAAGACGGCAGCTATGTGATGCAGGAGCAGGTCAGCGAAGAGGTTGCCGCCTATATCGCGCGGATCGGGGAGAGGGACGATGTCGCCGCCCTGCGGGCGCAGGTGGCGGAGGCGCAGGCCGCCGCGGTCGCGTCGGATGAGAAACTGAAAAGTGTATACAGCGGCGAGTCGGAGGTTGTGATCGGAAGCTGAGGCGCGGGCCGGAATGAAAGCGGATTGCCCGGATCGGCCGCGCGCGGAATGGAGAACTTATGAACGTATCGGATTTTTATTTTGAACTTCCCCAGGAGCTGATCGCCCAGGATCCCCTAAAGGACCGGGCGGCGTCCAGACTCCTGGTGCTTGATAAAACGACCGGTGAGGTCCGCCACCGGCATTTCCGGGATATCGTGGAGTACCTGCGGCCCGGGGACTGCCTGGTCATCAACGACACGAAGGTGATCCCGGCCAGGCTTTACGGCGTGAAGGCGGATACACAGGCGAAGATCGAGATCCTGCTTCTGAAGCGCAGGGAGAACGACGTCTGGGAGACGCTGGTGAAGCCGGGGAAGAAGGCGCGGCCTGGGACGGAGATCGTATTCGGCGACGGCCTTCTTAAAGGGCGTGTGCTGGACGTGGTCGACGAGGGGAACCGGCTGATCCGGTTTACTTACGAGGGGATTTTCGAGGAGATCCTGGACCGGCTGGGGCAGATGCCTCTGCCGCCCTACATTACCCACCAGCTGGAGGACAAGAACCGCTACCAGACGGTGTACGCCGTTCACGAGGGTTCGGCGGCCGCGCCCACGGCGGGGCTTCATTTTACGGAAGAACTGTTAGATCAGATCGGGGAAATGGGTGTAAAGATCGCCCGCGTGACCCTGCATGTGGGGCTGGGGACTTTCCGGCCGGTGAAGGTGGAAAATGTGCTGGATCACCATATGCATTCGGAATTCTATATGGTGGATGAGGAAGCGGCCCGCATGGTCAATGAGACGAAGGCGGCCGGCGGCCGCGTGATCTGCGTGGGAACCACAAGCTGCCGGACCATCGAGTCGGCGGCGGGAGAGGACGGGCTCCTGAAAGCGGGGAGCGGATGGACGGAGATCTTCATTTATCCCGGCTATCAGTTCCGGCTTCTGGACGGCCTGATCACCAATTTCCACCTGCCGGAATCGACGCTGGTGATGCTGGTGTCGGCGCTGGCCGGGAGGGAACATGTGCTGGCGGCGTATGAGGAGGCGATCCGGGAGAGATACCGCTTCTTTTCCTTCGGGGACGCCATGCTCATTCTGGATGGAGTCGGCGGAGGAGATGGCTTTGGAAGAGATTCGTCTGAATAAATATTTGAGTGAGATGGGCGTCTGCTCCCGCAGGGAGGCGGACCGCCTGATCGAGGCGGGAAAGGTGCTGGTGGACGGCAGAAAGGCGTCTGCCGGCATGAAGGTGACTGCCGCGCAGCTTGTGATTTGCGACGGAAAGCCCGTGGGAGGGCAGGCGGCGGAAGAAGCTTCGGGAGGAAGGAAGCGCGCGGATCGGGGATCCGATGCGGAAAGGCCTGCGGCTGTCCGGCCGAAACCGGTGCTTCTGGCGGTCAATAAGCCCCGGGGCGTGGTCTGCACCACATCCCGGAAAGACCGGGCCATGAACATCGTGGAGCTGGTTCATTACCCGGAGAGGGTCTATCCGGTGGGACGGCTGGATAAGGACTCGGAGGGACTCATTTTCATGACCAACCAGGGAGACCTGGTCAACCGGATCATGCGGGGCAGCGGCGGCCATGAGAAGGAGTATGTGGTGGTCGTCAATAAGCCGCTGACTGCGGATTTCATCCGGGAGATGGAGGCCGGGATCTGGCTCGGGGAACTGAATGTGAAGACAAAGCCCTGCCGGGCGTGGATCACCGGAAAGAGGGAATTCCATATCGTGCTGACCCAGGGGCTGAACCGGCAGATCCGGCGGATGTGCGGCGCTCTGGGGTATCAGGTGCAGTCGCTGACCCGGATCCGTATTATGAACGTGCGGCTGGGCAGACTAAAGAGCGGGACGTTCCGCAAAGTGACGGACGAGGAGTATGAGGGGCTTCTTTCGATGCTGGAGAGCGCAGAAGAGGCGTACGAAGAGGAGCGTTGATGCGCGCCGCGGCCCCAAACGACGGGAGGGAATTGAATCCATGCAGGAAAAAATTCAGGACAGAATTTCGCGAATGAAAGAGCTGACCGCGCTGCTCTCTGAGGCCGCCAAGGCCTATTACCAGGAGAGTCGGGAGATCATGAGCAATTTTGAGTACGACAGACTCTACGACGAACTGCTGGCGCTTGAGGCAGAGACCGGCGTGGTGCTGGCGGGCAGTCCGACGCAGCGGGTCGGCTACGAGGTGCTGAGCGAGCTTCCCAAGGAGGCCCATCCGTCGCCGATGCTGTCCCTGGACAAGACCAAGGACGTAGGCGCGCTTCAGGAATGGCTTGGTCCGCAGGAGGGCGTGATCTCCTGGAAGCTGGACGGACTGACCGTGGTGCTGACCTATGAGGACGGAAAGCTCGTCAAGGCGGTCACCCGGGGCAACGGCGAGATCGGGGAGGTCATTACCCCCAACGCCAGGGTGTTCGAGAATATTCCGCTCCGGATCGCGTTTAAGGGCAGGCTCGTCCTGCGCGGTGAAGCGGTGATCCGCTACTCGGATTTTGAGAAAATGAACGCGGAGATCGAGGACGTGGACGCGAAGTATAAGAACCCTCGCAACCTATGTTCCGGATCTGTAAGGCAGCTGAATAGTGAGGTTACAGCGGGACGCCATGTGAACTGCATCATTTTCGCGCTGGTGCAGGCAGAGGGCGGGGAGTTCGCGCAGACCGGCGAAACTGCGCAGACCGGCGAAACTGCGCAGACCGGCGAAGCCGCGGAGAATGGCGAAACTGCGCAGACTGACGAAGCCGCGGAGGACGGCGAAGCTGCGCAGACCGGCGAAGCCGCGCAGGGCCTGCTGGGCTCCGTCACGCGCCGTTTTGCGTGGCTGAGGAAACAGGGCTTCGAAGTGGTGGAGCACATGAGGGTCACGGCGGAGACGCTTCCGGACGCGGTGGCGCATTTCGCCCGCGCCATTGCGGATTATGACATTCCATCCGACGGTCTGGTGCTGACCTTCGAGGACATCGCTTACGGCGAATCCCTGGGCCGCACGGCCAAATTTCCCAGGAATTCCATCGCGTTTAAATGGGCGGACGAGATCGCGGAGACGACCCTTTCCTATATCGAGTGGAGTCCGTCCCGCACGGGCCTGATCAATCCGGTGGCGGTGTTTGAGCCGGTAGAGCTGGAAGGAACCACGGTCAGCCGCGCCAGCGTCCACAATATCAGCATTATGGAAGGGCTTGAGCTGGGGGCCGGGGACACGATCACGGTCTATAAGGCCAATATGATCATTCCCCAGATCGCCGACAACCTGACCCGCAGCGGCGTGAGGGACATCCCGAAGATCTGTCCGGTCTGCGGCGGTGAGACGGCCATCCATCAGGAGAACGACGTGAAATCTCTTTACTGCACGAACCCGGACTGTCAGGCCAAGAAGATCAAGAGCTTTACGCTTTTTGTCAGCAGGGACGCGCTGAATATCGACGGCCTGTCGGAGATGACGCTGGAGAAATTCATCGGCGCCGGCTTTATCCACGAGTACGCGGACATTTTCCATCTGGACCGCCACAGGGACGCCATCGTGGAGATGGAAGGCTTCGGCCCGAAGTCCTACGACAATCTGATCCAGGCTGCGGAGAAGGCCTCGCATACCACGCTGGTCCGCCTTGTCTACGGGCTGGGCGTGGCCGGGATCGGTCTGGCGAACGCCAAGGTGCTGTGCAGGAAGTTCCGGTATGATTTTGAGAAAATGCGCCGCGCCTCGCCGGAAGAGCTTCAGGAGGCGGACGGCATCGGAGCGGTGCTGGCCGACGGCTGGTGCAGGTACTTCGCGTCGGAGAAGAATAACGCCATGGTCGACCGGCTGCTGGCGGAGCTGGATATCGAGGAGGCGCCGGAGAGCGGAGAAGCAGACGCGGAAGCGCTGCCGTTTGCCGGGAAGACGTTCGTCATCACCGGGGCGGTGGAACATTTCGCCAACCGGAAGGAGCTGCAGGAGCTGATCGAGGCGAAGGGCGGCAAGGCCACCGGATCGGTGACGGCGAAGACCACGTATCTGATCAATAATGATGTGAATTCCACGTCGACGAAGAATAAAAAGGCCCGCGAGCTGGGGATTCCGATCCTGTCGGAAGAAGATTTCCTGAAACTGCTGGACGGCGCGGACGGAATGTGATAGAATGTCATTTTGACCGCAGAGCCGCGGTCAGGAACGAAATTTGGGAGGAAGCAGTATGCCAATCAAGATACAGAGCGATCTGCCAGCCAAGGCGATCCTGGAATCGGAAAATATTTTCGTCATGGACGAAGAGCGTGCCGTGAGTCAGCACATCAGGCCGCTGGAGATCCTGATCTTAAATCTGATGCCGGTGAAGGAGGAGACGGAACTGCAGCTTCTGCGGTCATTTTCCAATACGCCGCTTCAGATCAACTGCACGTTCATGATGCTGGCGTCCCATGTGTCCAAGAACACATCGGCCAGCCATATGGAACAGTTCTATCGGACGTTTGCCGAGATCCACCGCAAGTATTACGACGGCATGATCATCACGGGAGCGCCGGTGGAGATGCTTGAATATGAGGAAGTCAATTACTGGCAGGAGCTCTGCGGGGTGATGGAGTGGAGCAAGACCCATGTGACCTCCACGCTGCATATCTGCTGGGGGGCCCAGGCCGGTCTCTACTACCATTACGGGATCCCCAAGTATAAGAGGGATGAGAAGCTGAGCGGCATCTACCGGCACAGGGTCCTGCATCACCGTCTGCCGCTGACCCGGAATATGGACGACTATATCATGGCTCCCCATTCCCGCTATACGGAGGTCCGCAGATGCGACGTGGAGAAGCACCCGGAGCTTCTGGTGCTGGCGGAGTCGGAGGAGGCGGGGATCTTCCTGATCATGAAGAAGGACGGCAGCCAGGTTTTCGTCCAGGGGCACCCGGAGTATGACCGGATGACGCTGAACAATGAATACCAGCGCGATATGGGCCGCGGTCTGAATCCGAAGCTGCCGATCAATTACTACGAAAATGACGATCCGCTGTCCAGGCCGATCCTGAGCTGGAGAAGCACGGCCAACACGCTTTACAGCAACTGGCTGAATTACTATGTGTACCAGACGACACCGTATATGCTGAAGGAAGACCCGGACGAGAATATGGTCTGAACCAAAAAGAAGGCCCCGGAAGAGAACATGAGCGTCTCTGCCGGGTTTTTTTGCTGTCAGTTACCGCGCCAGCCGGTCCAGATCCTGGTAGAACTGCGGGTAGGAAATGTTGACGCAGTCCGCGCCGGCGATCTCGGTAACGCCGTCGGCGCACAGTCCCGTGACCGCGAAGGTCATGGCGATCCGGTGGTCGGAATGGCTGTCGACGGCGGCGCCGTGGAGGGGCCGGCCGCCGCGGATGATGAGACCGTCTTCGGTCTCCGTCACGTCCGCGCCCATGGCGGTCAGGTTCTCCGCCATGACGGCGATGCGGTTGGATTCCTTTACCTTCAGCTCCGCCGCGTCGCGGATCACGGTTACGCCGTCCGCGAAGCAGGCCATGGCGGCGATCATCGGAAGCTCATCGATCAGCGTCGGGATGACCGCGCCCTCGATCACAGTGCCGTGAAGGGAAGAGGAGCGGACCAGAATGTCGGCGGTCGGCTCTCCGGAGCCGGCGCGCTCATCAAGCAGCGTAAGATCGCCGCCCATGTCCCGGATTACTCTTAAGATCCCGGCCCGCGTGGGATTGATGCCCACGTTCTTAAGCAGGATCTCGGAATTCGGCGTCATGAGTCCCGCGCAGAGAAAGAACGCGGCGGAGGAGATGTCGCCCGGTACCTCCACCAGATTGCCGTGAAGCTCCTCGGCGGGCCGGATGACGGCAGTCGCCGCGCCCGCGGGAAGCGGCGCCCGGCCGGAACCGCCTGCCGCGGCGAAAGTGTCCGCAGGTTCTGCGGTACCTGCCGCTGCGAAGCTGTCCGCCGCGCCCGCAGCCTCCGTTCGCACATCCGCCCCGAAATAGTTCAGCATGATCTCGCTGTGGTTCCTCGAAAGATACGGTTCCGTCACTCTCGTCTCGCCGTCGGCGTAGAGCCCGGCCAGAAGGATGGCCGATTTCACCTGAGCCGACGCCACCTTTGACGTGTAGGAGATCCCGTGCAGCTTCCGGCCGCTGATCGTAAGCGGCGCGCAGTCATTTCCGTTTACGCTGGCGATGGACGCGCCCATCAGCGACAGCGGTTCGATGATCCGTTTCATGGGACGTTTGCGGATCGAGGCGTCGCCGGTCAGCGTCACGTCGAAATCCTGGGCCGAAAGGATCCCGGAGATCAGCCGCGTGGTGGTCCCGCTGTTGCCGCAGTCAAGGACCTGTTCCGGGCGCGACAGGCCCCGCAGGCCGTTTCCGCGCACCAGCACCACATCGCCCCGGTTCTCGATTTCGATCCCCATTTTCTGAAAGCAGGAGATCGTGGACAGGCAGTCCGCGCCCTGCAGATAATTGTGAACCTCAGTCATTCCCTTCGCGATCGAGCCGAACATCACGCTGCGATGGGAAATGGACTTGTCTCCCGGCACGGTAACCTCACCGTGCAACCCCTTGCATCTGGTGAACTCCATAAAGGTTATATCCCCTTTCTCTACCGCATTAGCTCGTAGCGGTATTTGCCCAGAACCTCCCAGGCCTTTTCCATGGCGCTCTGCTCATAGAATTCGATCCGCAGCGCTCCTTCGCCGTGTTCCCGGTTGTGGTTGATCCCGATATTCTTGATGCTGATCCCCTTGGAAGCCAGGATCACGGACAGCGTCGAGATGGAACCGACTTCGTCCACGATATCCACCGTGAAGGAATACTCCGGCGCGATGGCGCCCCGGGCCTTCTCCGAGAAGCTGTTCCGGTACTGCCGCGAGGAGGCGAACAGATCATGAAGAGACTGCCCGTCCGCGTTTTCCAGCTCCGATACCACCGTTTCCAGGGACCGGATGTAGCGGCGGAGCATCTGCGCCAGATTTGCCCGGTTGGTCACGCAGATCTGCTCCCACATCTCGGGGGAGGAGGAGGCGATCCGGGTGATATCCTTGAAACCGCCGGCCGCCAGCCGCTTCATCATGCCGTCCTCGCCGTCGGATTCCCGCACCAGGTTCACCAGACTGGACGCGATCACATGGGGCAGGTGGCTGATCGCCGCCGTGATCTGGTCGTGGCGGCGGCAGTCCAGGATGATCGGGATCGACCCGACCGTCTCGGCGACCGTTACCAGACGCTGCACGTTCTCCCCGGCCGACGCGGCGGTGGGCGTGATGATGTAGTAGGCGTTTTCCAGCAGATGGTCTGTGGAATTCTCATACCCGGTCTTCTCGGAGCCGGCCATCGGATGGCCGCCTACGAATACATTTTCCATACCGAGGACCGCGACATGCTCATGGATGTCGGTCTTTGTGCTGCCCACGTCCGTGACGATGGCGCCCGGCTTCAGGTACGGCCGGATCTGTTCCAGATAGGCCGCGTTGTATTCCACCGGCGTGCACAGGAAAATGATATCGCACAGGCGGAGTTCTTCTCCGACGCCGCCGAGGATCACATCCACGACGCCGTCCGCTTTGGCCTGCTCCAGCCGGGAGCGGGTGCGCATGTAGGCCATGACCGTCGCGTCCGGACGGCGGCGTTTGATCGCCCTGGCAATGGAGCCGCCGATGAGGCCGAGGCCGATAAAGCCGAAGATAGAATCTGTTTTGGGTGTAGGATTGTTCATACCGGAAATCTCCTGTTTCTGCGTTATACCGCGCGTCCTGCCGCCGCGCGGGAGCGGCCTTACGCTCTTCCCGCCAGCTCTACATACGGCTTCAGGTGCCGCATCATGGTATCAAACTGCTCAAAGGTCAGCGACTGCGGTCCGTCCGACATGGCGCAGGACGGGCACGGATGCACCTCCACCATGATGCCGTCGGCGCCGACCGCGGCGGCCGCTTTGGACAGCGGCTCGATGTAGGCCCGGACGCCGGTGGCGTGGCTGGGGTCCACGATGACCGGAAGATGGCTCTTGGCCCGGATGACCGGCACGGCGCTCAGATCAAGCGTGTTGCGGGTGCTCGTCTCATAGGTCCGGATGCCCCGCTCGCAGAGCACGATATTCGGATTGCCCTCGGAAATGATATACTCCGCGGCGTTCAGCCATTCGTCGATGGTGGCCGACAGGCCCCGCTTCAAAAGCACCGGCACGCCGGACTTGCCCACTTCCTTTAAAAGTTCGAAATTCTGCATGTTCCGGGCGCCGATCTGCAGCATGTCCACATACTTGACAGCCGTCTCCAAAGCCCGAAGACTCGTGACTTCGCAGATGATGTTAAGCCCTGTGGCTTCGCGGGCCTCTTTCATATACTTGAGACCTTCCTCTTCCAGTCCCTGGAACGAGTAGGGCGAGGTCCTGGGCTTGTAGGCTCCGCCCCGCAGGAACGTGGCCCCGGCCTTCTTCACCGCCTCGGCGCTCTGAAGCAGCATGTCGTGATTTTCAATGGCGCAGGGTCCCGCCATGACTGTGAAATTGCCCGGCCCGATGGTGGTATTCCCTGCCGGGATCACCGAGTCCTCAGGATGAAATTTCTTGTTGACCAGCTTGTAGGATTCGGTGACGTTTAAGATCCTGTCAACGCCCTCGGAACTCTCGATGTTGGCCCCGTGGAGCTTCTCCTTGTTGCCGATGACGCCCACGATGGTGACTTCATCGCCGCGGGAGAGATGGGCCTGAAGGCCTCTGGATTCGATGAGCTTCGTGACGTTTGATATCGCTTCCGCGGAAGCGTTTGGTTTCATAATAATGATCATATCGGTGTCCTCCCTCGCTGCCGGATCCTCCGGCCCGCTGTTTGTCATAGGAAGCCGGTTTTCTCCGTGCGCTTTTCTATTCTATGACAACCGGGAGCACTTGTCAATAATTTATTGGTTTAAATCGTAAAATTAATTAACAAGCACTTATTCGCACATTCGCAGGCATATTTTCCATGGTTTTTTGAAAAAAAGCGATTAAGATATAGATTGTAACGGTAACGGCTGCCGGGGGGCGGGAGGATGAAAATGAAAAGTATAAGGTTACAACAGGATAAAAAGGTTATAAACGCGGTCTGCATTGGTTCCCTGTGTTCAGCGGCATATCTGGCGGTCTATTTCGCGAGAAACATCCTGGGAGCGGTCACACCGAAGATGATAGAGGCCGGGTACTCCGCGGAGTATATCGGAAGGGTGTCTTCTCTCTACTTTATCGCGTACGCGGCAGGGCAGCTGATCAACGGGGCGGTCGGGGAGCATGTCAGGGCCAGATATATGATATGCTCGGGGCTTCTGCTGGCCGGCGTGTTCAATCTTCTGTTCTGTTTCTCGGTGGCAGAGGCCCCGTCCGCGGCGCTTCTGGCATATGGCATGATGGGGTTTTCCCTTGCGATGATCTATGGGCCCATGACAAAGGTGGTCGCGGAGAATACGGAGCCGGTATACGCCACGAGATGCAGCCTGGGCTACACCTTCGCGTCCTTTTTCGGCTCGCCGATGGCGGGCGTCGCGGCTGCCGCGCTGACATGGCGGGGCGTCATGGTTTCGGGGAGCGTTTTCCTCGGCATTATGACGGCCGGCTGTTTTTTCATATTCCGCGATATGGAAAGAAAGAAAATCATAACGTACGGTCGGTACGCGCGCCGCAAGGAACAGGGCGGAGGCGTCCGGGTCCTTCTTCAGCACGGGATCGTTAAGTTTACGCTGATCGCCATGATCACCGGGGTCGTGAGGACGACCGTGGTCTTCTGGATGCCCACGTACATATCCCAGTATCTGGGGTTTTCGTCGGATACGGCGGCGCTGATATTTACAGCGGCGACGTTTATTATCTCCTCGACCGCGTTTATCACGATATTCATTTACGAGAAGCCGATGAAAGGAAATATGGATCGGACCATTCTGCTCATGTTCAGTCTGGCGGGACTGTTCTTCTTCCTGATGGCGGTCTGCCGGCAGCCGGTGCTGAACATGGCTTGTATGGTGCTGGGAGTCATGGCCTCGGGCGGAGCGGCGACGATGCTGTACAGCCGGTACTGCCCCGGCCTTCGGGATACAGGCATGGTTTCCGCGGCGACCGGATTTCTTGATTTTTCGAGCTATGTCGCGGCGTCGGTGTCAAGCACCCTGTTTTCCCACGCGATCACGCAGATCGGATGGGGACGGCTTATCATGGTCTGGTGCGGCCTGATGGCGGCGGGCGTTCTGGTCTCGCTTCCGTACAAAGAATTTATACATTCTTATTCGTCCGGTATCCGGAAGGCGAGATGCCGCACCATTTTTTATAAGCGTCAGAAAAATGGTGATAGTCCGTAAAGCCCAGCCGTTCGGAGATCTCCTGGATGGACAGGTTCGTACTTTCCAGAAGCGTCTGGGCCAGCTGCAGCTTCTGGTTCAGGTAATACTGATACGGCGTGGTGTGAAATGCTTCCCGGAAGAGATGGATCGCCCTGGAGCGGGAAAGGTGGACCTGCGCGGCGATCTCCTCGATACTGACGGCCCGGGTCAGATTCTGCTCGATAAAGCTCTTCATGAGCTGCGCGGGAGAATGCCCCATGGTCTGGTCGCCCAGGAACGCGGACAGCGCCTGAATATGCCGGTGCAGCAGGATCGCCAGTTCCTCGCCGCAGTGAACCGGATCGTCGTCCATGACCCGGGTGATCTCCGGAAGAAAGCCGGCGTCGCCGAAAGCCGGAACCTTCACGACAGAATCGAGACCATAATCCGAGAGCAGGTGCCGGACCAGGCTTCCGTTTACGTTGAACCATATCTTCTTCCACGGATCCTTCCTGTCAGAGAGATAATGGTGAAGATGTCCGTCATGCAGAATGTAGGCGTCCCCCTCATGCATGGTATAGCTCTGGTTCCCATGCTGAACATGTCCGGTTCCGCTTATCACATACTCAAACACATAGAAGCTGCCGCCCGGACGCCGGATCTCATAGAAGGGACTCTGATAGGTAATGCCGGAAAGAATGGGGGAAAAATGAGAGGAAGTCGGACCGGTATAAAAAAATAAATCTTCTTTTCCTGTCTTTGCCAGACTTAAAGTTTCTGTCATCTGTTATCCCCCCAATCAATCCTGTTACAGCAAAATGAATACCCCGCTAAATACATTATAGCACTTTTTCGTACATTTACAAGCATAATTCCCATGGTTTTTAGCAAAAAAAGGGGTTATGATATAATTGCATAGTGAAAAGGGAAATTTCAATACTATTGTGTTGAAAAGGTAGGAAAAAGGAGGAAAATGTTGTGACGATACCAAGGCCGGAACATCCGCAGCCTCAGATGCGGAGAGATAACTGGATGAACCTGAATGGGGAATGGGAGTTCGAGTTTGATTTCGGAAACAGCGGGATCGACAGAAAACTCTA
>CANQGA010000062.1 GCA_947600145.1 uncultured Lachnospiraceae bacterium
TGGCATGTCCATTCTGCGGTTCAAAGTCCATGCGCACCCATTCTGTATATGAAAGGGAAATTCAGGATCTTCCGATCCAGGAGAAAAAGGTTATTTTATTAGTAACGACACGGAAGATGTTTTGCGACAACCCGGAGTGCAAGCATACGACATTTGCTGAGGTACATCCTTTTGCAGCGCCAAAGGCACAAAAGACAGACCGTCTGGTCAAAAATATCCTTCATACTTCAGCGCAATTAAGTTCCTTAAATGCGTCAAAGCTTTTAAAAAGTGGGCATGTCACGGTATGCAAAAGCAGCATTTGCAGCCTGCTTAAAAAAAATGCCGACAATTGTGGATAAGTCTTCTATTACAAAAGTTTGTGTGGATGATTTTGCAATCAGGAAAAGGTTTTCCTATGGGACGGTCATGGTCGATCTGGAGAGCCATCGGATCATTGACCTGATCCCTTCCAGGGAAACCGCTGATGTCGCCAACTGGCTTGCGACATTTCCCAATATCCAGGTCATATCAAGGGATGGGGCAGCTGCTTATTCTTCAGCGGCAACAGGTTCACATCCCGAAGCAATGCAGGTTGGCGACCGCTTCCATTTGATCAAGGGGCTTTCTGAAGCCATAAATAAATATATCCTTCGGGAATTTCCTGCCAGGATAGAGATCCCACTGACGGAGGAGGTTTCAGATGAGAGGAAAGCCCTGTACAACACGGCGAACCGTCCGTTGCGGATCCGCTTTGCCCATCAAAAAAAGAAAGAAGGGCTGACAGTATCCGATATTGCATTGTTAATGCACTCATGCCCCACAACAGTCCGGAAATATCTTGCCATCCCGGAAGATGAAATCCCAGAAATCAGGGCAATCTCCCGGGAACGGCAGCACCAGCTGGCGGTGCAGCAGAAGCAGCGCGAGGTCGATGAAGCCCGTGAACTGGCGAAAAACGGATATCCGATCGAACAGATCTCTGCCATGATGCACCATACATGCAATACCATACGGAACTACCTGGATCCCGGTTATTGTGTTACAGATGGCCATTATAATGGAAGGATTCCAGGCAAGCTGGCCGCCTTTGAGAAAGAAGTCATAGAACTAAGAAGTCAGGGGCTCCCATATCCGAAAATCCATAGTATCCTTTGTGAAAAAGGATATACCGGAAGTGTCGCTTCCCTTCGGATGTTCATGCAAAAGGAGAGGTCACGGATGCAGGAACAGGAAGAACAAAACAAGCCCCAGTCAGAATTTATCCAAAGAAAATCCTTATGCCAGCTCATTTATAAAAAGCTGGAAGATGTCGCAGCAATCACGGCAGACCAATATGAGCAAGCCTTAAAAAAATATCCACTATTAAGCCAGTTATATTCCCTAGTGAAAGAATTTCATACGGTAATGTTTTCGCAAAAACCAGAAAAGCTAGATATATGGATAAAATCCGCCAAAAAATATGACATACCCGAACTGCAGTCATTTATAGAAGGCATCTGTAACGATATGGAGGCTGCCAAAAATGGGATTGCCCACTCCTATAATAATGGTTTGGCAGAAGGCAGTGTAAATAAGATTAAGGTTATAAAACGGGTCATGTATGGTAGAAACAGTTTTACGTTATTAAAAGCCAAAGTATTGTTTCACGAACTTTTTTACGTTGAATTCAACTAAGTTTGGAAAGAACCTATCTACCGCTTACTTTATATCTCTCTTGGTATTATCGATACCTAAAATATAATATCACGCAAATCCAAGCGACAGTTTCTTCGCAAAAAATAATCGATGCTTTAATTGAAACATTCAAAAGAAAAACCATCGATAAAACAGAAAATGACCATATCTATGAGCAATCCCTTATAACCATAGACAGTATAATATAATCGTCTATCCGCTTCTCAATCATTCGCTCGCCCCAAAAGTACCGAGTTGCAAGAATAATCGTTCTTACTCTATTTTCAATTTATTGAAAAACTTCTCAAAAAACCGGGAATCCGCTTAAATGCTGGATTCCCGGCCTGCTATTCCATCATTCCATCTCGACAAATACTAATCAATTTTGTTTAGATATTATTATCTGCCATGTTCTTAGTTCTTTTGATTATTTGATGTATCCATATTATCCTGCCTATATGGGGTAATGTTATCATTTTGTTATCGGGATTGATAACACCAGCCCTATGACTGCGGATAATAGTTATATGTTCTATCCCAATTTTCAAGCAATTTTATCTGAGAGGAAACAACCATATCATACTCAAAAAAGTGTAAATTTAATATCCTCTAATAGCTTTTATAATAGAAGATGTTTGCCATTTCACAATCACATTAGCACTATTCTTTACTTTTATTGATGTTCTCTCAGCACCCCAAGGTTCAATAGCAATGATTTTCTTTCCCATTTCCTGGGCAAGCTGAATTTCAATATTTATCCACTTACTATAAGTTGAATAAACCCCTGCAAGAATCAGAATACAACTTGCGTGTTGCATCTGATTGCGAATGGCTGCTTTCAATTGATAATCATAAATCGTATTATGTATAGGATCATTTTTAGGAATAGAATAATTTTTATATGTAAAATATGGATCTGCGTCTAATAAATTGACAAGTTTTTCGTATGCGTCACTATATGTCCACGAATGGCTTATAAAAAGATTGTATGTCATAATATTACCTCAATTCTCGTTTAAGATTTTGATAAAAAATAGGAGTTTCAATTTTTCTTCTATTCGAGATACTCGAAAGTTCAAAATTACTATATTGCTCATTCAATATTCTTTCTGTTCTCTTTCTTACAGCTACATAAGTAGCAACATCACTTATTGTTTTCAATCTAGGCCAATAACTTAAGTAACTTGGTAAATCAACATTTTCTTTTAAGAAACTGGCTGTTGGCATATCGGTTTGTGCTGACATACCTATTTCAAAAGGAACCCACCAAGAATACTTTGTTGATTCGGACATTAAAACAATTATATCTGTACACTGATTGAGTTGGGCTTTAATATGCTCCGTAAGAGACTTTCCACCTCCATTGATACTACTATCAAGTACATCTAAATATGCGGAAACACCTTCTTTTTCAAAAGCACTCTTTATTGATATGGCCTGTAAACTATCAACATCTTTATGCGATATAAATACTTTCATTCCTCACCCTCCCATACAAGAACATATACACATTAACAATCCTTTTATTACTGGATAAAGAATTGAAATAGAATAAAGAACAATAAACATCCACGGAATAAATTTTTCTATTTTTGTTAATCGGATATATTCATATTTGTTATTTAACCTGTCCCACTCGCTGGTAAATGGTGCCAATGGAAGTTTTAATTCCATTTCGTTAATAATTTCGTATTTTACACTATTTAATTTCCTATAGCTATTAATTGTATAAACCCAAAGAATACAAATTACAATACCTATTACTGAAAGTAAAATACTTTTATAATCGAGTGAAAAGGTTATAACTGCAAATAATGCTGTATTAAGAGTAATGAATATGTTATTCGCATTGTTTCGTTTTTCAGATATTCCATTTGCTTCTGTAATACAAGTTTTCCATTGCTCAAGCACAACACTTTCATAGTCGCCTGCAAACGCTTCTTTATCTATCATTTCAAGTTTCATAGTATTTTCGTTCCTCAATTATTTCTATAAATTATAAGCGATTTTGCTTAGAAAATCAATTGTTTGTTCCCGTACCTTCAATAATATTTTTCTTTAGTGCTTCAATCGTGCCTTGGTTCTTTTGAAGAAGTTCCAACTGTCTATACGCCTTTTCCCTTAAGATTTTTAACCTTTCGATTTTCGGAACTTCCTGCCTTATCAAATCAGCATTCGTATCTTCCAAATTAATAAGCACTACTAATTCTTCTGCTGATGCAAAATCCCTGATATTAGGTATTTTACCACTTATACCATTTTCATTTCTCCATTGAGCCGCCGTTTTCCCAAACAAAGCCATATTCAAAATATCTGCTTCTGAGGCATATGTATATGCCATCTCCTGCGGGGATAACGTTGGTGCTATCAAAAACTCCTTTACCGCATCTGTATGAATACGATAATTAATCTTTGAAAGCTCCCTTTTCGCATCCCAACCTATTGCCAGTCTATCCGCTTCGTCTTTCTTTAATCGCTGATAATCCTTGATAATATACAGCTTAAATTCTGGAGAAATCCATGAAGCAAACTCAAAAGCAATATCTGTATGAGCATAAGTACCGCCGTATCGTCCTGATTTTGATACGATACCGATTGCGTCCGTCGCCTTTATCCATTGCTGCGGCGTTAATGTAAACGCATTATCCCCCGACTCTGCCTTAAACCTATCGAATTCGATAGGTTTAAAATTGGGATTATGAATTTGCTCCCACAAACCTAAAAATGAAATCGTGGAATAATTACGCATCCAGTTTGCCACTACGATGAAAGCATTGTCTGGATTTTTATATTTTGCAATATCTGTAAGAGAAATATAGGCATCCTCATTAACAACATCGCCCATCA
Source organism: uncultured Lachnospiraceae bacterium (assembly GCA_947600145.1). Lineage (GTDB taxonomy): Bacteria > Bacillota > Clostridia > Lachnospirales > Lachnospiraceae > UBA3402. Next base: position 4,504 of record CANQGA010000062.1, read on the forward strand.
CTCTGATTTCTGTTCCATTAGCATCTATTTTCATATTTTTCATTCGCTCCAGTTACCTCTTTTAGCACAGATTATTCCTTATATAACAGCATATATACTAAACACTCTTGTAATAAATTTTCTGGATTGTGTTCTAATTCTATAATCGCTTTTAGCTCCATTTTGGCCTTATACGGAATAGTGTTATTATTGTCAATAATCTTTTTTAAGGTTTCCTTTACTGCTTTTTCATCCAAATTGCCAACCGTATATATCCCCTCCTCCTCACATTACAACCGACAAACCATGATATATTCTTCTTCATTTTCTTTTACTGTCTCAAACCCCAGTTTCCGATACATATTGACCGCATAATTCGCTTTCTGTACAGATAAAGACACCTGCATATATCCCTTGTTTTTCAGAACTTGCAGCATTGTCTTCATAAGTGCTGTACCCAACCCCAAGTTCCTATATTCCTCATAGAGCGATATGGCAAGGGAAGGCGTTTTATCATCGATATGTCCGTAATCATTCATAATACGCACCCATACTGCACCCACTATCTTTTCTTTCACTTCCGCAACCAAGCACCAATCATCTGCTTTTCCAAAATCAGCAATATACACTTGAAGCTCTGGCTGTTCAATAATAGATTTTGGCGGCTTTTCTGTTCCTTCTGGAATATAAATTGCCTCATACAGAAAATCAGATAATAATGAATATTCATTTTCTCTGATTTTCCTAATTTGATGATCCATGTTTACCCCTTTATTTCCTGTTTTAGTAAAGAGTACATCTTCATATCCAGCACCTTACCATTTTTCACAGCATTACTTCTCATTGTACCCTCATATTGAAACCCTGCTTTTTCAAGTACCCTGCAAGACGCTCTATTTGGGGCAAATGGCTCGGCATAAATACTGATAATGTCACTTTCGCTAAAAACATATTTACATATTTGCCTGACAGCTTCGGTCATAATGCCTTTACCCCAATATTCTTCGGCAATATAATATCCTAATTCAGCAGTTAGCCTATGAATATTGCTCTGCCGAAAAATGCCGATACTGCCAATCACCATATTCCCCACGGTAATAACAAACGCAAAGGGTTCATTTTCATCTGCAGAGAGCATCGCAGAGATAAAATCTTTTCCATCCTGCTCGGTGTAAGGATAGGGCAAGCCATCACGAAGATTATCCTGTACTTTTTTATTTGAAAGCGCCGCTGCCAAATCTTTGGCATCTGATAACTCCCATTTCCTTATCCTGCATTTCATTTTTCGATTTCTCTCAATCTCCATCACATTTCAATTCTCCTTCAGCTTTTTCTCCATGATTTCATAAACCAACTTTACATCATTTTCCAGTTGGTATATCCCATGCCCCACTGTTTTATAGCCTCTATGCTCATATAAACACGTCGCTGGAAGCGAAGATTCCAAAATAGCCATATCATATTCTTTTGCAATTTCCATTTCCAGGCACTCCATAATATGCGATCCGCACCCCCGACTTTGATAGGATGGCAACTCATATACGCCTGTAATATGATTACCAGCAAAACAACCTGTTCCGATAATCACATTATCATATACTAATACACCCATATTTCCCGACACTATTCCTTCCAAAATGTGTTCGTTACTATGAAGTTTACAAAAGAAATCTACTACTTCTTTTGGATAATACTTAGGATATATTGCTTTAATAGTTGTATGTAAGACATTATAAATTTCATTTACCATATCAAAAGCTGCTTTTATATATTTCATAACTGGTCTCCGATAAATTGTTTCTCATTCTAATTTTTATTATAAATGAAAACACTGGATTTTTCAATTTCATTAATTGCTTTTATTTAAGTTTGATGGCACCCCCCAATGGAGAAGTGCCACGCTCGAAACAACTTAAATATAAATGATTTCCTTTTCTACTACTTCCCTCACACACGCTTGAATAGTATTTCATTCTGCCAACCCCTTCAAGCTGATTTTCGGCTTTTAATTGTTCCGTTATCCCCTGCCTGTCAGCATATTCTTTCACCAGCCGGGAAAACATAACCTCCGCCTGCTCGTCAACATCCGCCAGATAACGTCTCAGCCTGCCGCTTGTAAGCAAATTCAGGTATACCGCTTTTCGGTATTCTTTCAGATACCGCAAATGCCTTTGCCCCCAGACGCCGATAAATCTCTGTTCTTCTTCCTCCGGCAAGGTGAGACAGGGGATAAGATAATCCCCTTGTCTAATATAAGTACCGCCCATCTGTTCAAAAATTGTTTTCTTCATCGTCTTTTCCACCTTTTGCAATACAGCGTCAGATCACTTTTATATCCTTCATACACATCCACGCGCGTTATATTATAAATCGTCCCCCGGTACTTGATAACATTCCCTGTCGTAACGTCTGTTCGATAATTGATAACGAACATAGTTCTTCTTCCGTCCGTGTCGTCACTCTGTATATTTCATCCCCGGAAAGCTACCGGAAATACGCCCAGAGAAACAAGCGTTTTCAACCGGTTCCCGATTGCGTCACTCGTATATTGATATTCGCAGATTTCAATTTTCTTATCTTCCAGCTTCATGCCGTCGCCCCTTAAATCGCCATTGTATATTCTGTGTAATGTTTATACAGCCCCACATAACAGTCAAGCAATGCCGCCATCCCCGTCAATACGTTGCTTTGGCAATTGATTTTTACGGGAACGATATTACCATTCCTGTCGGTTTGTACGCCTGTATTCGTCAGACAACATTTCAAAATCGGGTGCATCTTTGCGCCCTGTATGCAACGCACCATGTGAAAGCCCCACAGGATAAACATACTCAGGACAACAGATATCTTCGAAGCGTCTCAACCATATCCAGCCTCTCCCAGGGCAGATCCAGATCATTTCTCCCGAAATGGCCGTAGGCCGCCGTCTGCTTATAGATCGGCCGGCGCAGATCCAGCATCCGGATGATGCCGGCCGGGCGCAGGTCGAAATTCTCGCGCACGATCTCCACCAGGCGCTCGTCGCTGAGCCTGCCGGTTCCGAAGGTGTTCACGCTGACCGACGTGGGATGGGCGACGCCGATGGCATAGGACAGCTGGATCTCACATTTGTCGGCAAGTCCCGCCGCCACAAGGTTTTTCGCCGCATACCGGGCCGCGTAGGCCGCGGATCGGTCCACCTTCGTGCAGTCCTTGCCGGAGAACGCGCCGCCGCCGTGCCGCGCGTAACCGCCGTAGGTGTCCACGATGATCTTCCGGCCTGTCAGGCCGCTGTCGCCGCGGGGGCCGCCGATCACGAAACGCCCGGTGGGATTGATGAAAAATTTCGTCTGCCCATCCATCATGTCCGCCGGAAGGACCGCGTCAAACACATATTTCTTAATATCGGCGCGGATCTGCTCCTGCGAGACCGCGTCGTCGTGCTGGGCAGACAGAACCACCGCTTCCAGGCGGAACGGCTTTCCGTCCCCGTCATATTCCACCGTCACCTGGGTCTTACCGTCCGGACGCAGATACGGCAGGGTGCCGTCTTTGCGAACCTTTGAGAGCCGCCGCGCCAGCTTGTGCGCCAGCGCGATGGGATACGGCATATATTCGTCCGTCTCATTGACGGCGAAGCCGAACATCATCCCCTGGTCGCCGGCGCCGATGGCGCCGATCTCCCCGCCGCCCGCCTCCATGGCCTTGTCCACGCCCATGGCGATATCGGCAGACTGCTCGTCGATCGCGGTGATCACGCCGCAGGTGTCGCAGTCAAATCCGTACTTTGCACGGTCATAGCCGATCTCGCGAACCGTCTCGCGGACCACTCTCTGGATGTCCACATAGGCGTTGGTCGTGATCTCTCCCATAACCAGCACCAGGCCGGTAGTTACCGCTGTCTCGCAGGCCACCCGGCTCATCGGGTCCTGCTTAAGAAGCTCGTCCAGGATCGCGTCGGATATCTGATCGCACATTTTGTCCGGATGTCCCTCCGTTACGGACTCGGATGTAAAGAACCGCTTCTCCATTCTTTTCCTCCCTGAAGATCTCTCGGACGCGGGCCTGCTGCCCCGCAGCGTCCCCGCGATCCGGCAAAAAGAAAAGTCCGCAGCGAACTCCGGACTTAATAAACGTGCTTCCGTCAGACGGTTTCTTCTCTTCCTCAGCCTACCTTCAGCTGGAACTTGCGCGCCTCTTTCTCCGAATCCACCTTCTCGATCATCGCGCCAAGGCTCGCCAGCTTCTTCTCAAAATGCTCGTAGCCGCGCTGTATGTACTCGATATCGTCAACGATCGTGTATCCCTCCGCGGCCAGTCCCGCGATCACAAGCGCGGCGCCGGCCCGCAGATCGGGCGCGGAGACCTGCGCCCCGGTCAGCTTCTCCACTCCGGTGACGATGGCCACGTTGCCTTCCACGACCTTGACGCTCCCGCCCATGCGCGACAGCTCGTCCACATATTTGAACCGGTTCTCGAAAATGCTCTCGGTCACGATGCTGGTTCCCTCTGAGAGGGACAGCGTCACCGTGATCTGGGGCTGCATATCCGTCGGGAATCCGGGATACGGCTGGGTGTTGATGTTCGTGCGGGTCTGACGGCTCCGCCCGATCACGCGCACCGCGTCGTCAAACTCCACGACCTCGCAGCCGATCTCCTTGAGCTTCGCGGAAATGGACTCCAGATGCTTCGGGATCACGTTGCGCACCGTCACATCGCCCCGGGTAGCGGCCGCCGCGCACATAAATGTGCCGGCCTCGATCTGATCGGGGATCACCGAATACTCGGTGCCGTGAAGCCGCCTGACGCCTCGGATGCGGATAATGTCCGTGCCGGCTCCGCGGATACTGGCGCCCATGCTGTTCAAGAAGTTGGCGACATCGACCACATGCGGCTCCTTAGCCACATTCTCGATGATGGTTTGGCCCTCCGCCAGCGCCGCCGCCATCATGATGTTGATGGTGGCGCCTACCGAAACCTTATCCAGATAGATATGGCTTCCCACCAGGTCGATGGCGTGGGCGGAAACCGCGCCGCGCTCGATATCCACCCTGGCGCCCAGGGCGCGGAACCCCTTCAGATGCAGGTCGATGGGCCTGCTGCCGATATTGCAGCCGCCCGGAAGCGGCACCCTCGCGCTCTTATATTTGCCCAAAAGCGCGCCGATAAAATAATAGGACGCGCGGATCTTACGCATATATTCATCTTCGATGGACACGTCGCTGATGCCCTCGGCGTTGATCTTTACGGTATGACGGTCGATACGGTCTACCGACGCGCCGATCGCCTGGATCGCTTCCAGCATCACATTGATATCATTCACGTCAGGCAGATTGTCGATGACGACATCCTCGTCGGTCATGATCGACGCCGCAAGGATTCCGAGCGCCGCGTTCTTCGCGCCTCCGATCAGAACCTCTCCTGCCAGCGGATTTCCGCCCTTCATAATGAACTGTTCCATGTGAATACACCTCTTTTATCGTAGCCATAACGCCGCTTTCACACGGCAGATATTCCACATATCTTTTATTGCGCAGTACTATCATACCAAGATATGAAGAAAATGTAAAGAAAATCTTACCATTTTTTTAAATTTATTCTTATTATGGAATCTGGATCCCGCATACGAAATCATTTCCGCACGCTTCAAAGTATTCCGTGCCGTCGTTTAAGCCCATTTTCCTGCGCTCCCCGGTCTCGGGATCGAGAACGCTCACGTTGTACTGGTCATAGCCGTACAGGAGGACATAGCGGTCGCCGGACGTGTACGCGATGACCGGATATCCCTTTCCGATAAAATACAGCGTCTCCCGCAGCGTCAGGCCCCTTCCGTCCAGCAGGACCAGACCGTCCTGGGTCTCAAGGCCGCCCGAGAAGCTGCCGAGATAACGGGTCAGCTCAAACGCCAGCGTCTGAGGCTCTTTGAGCGTCCGCAGATTCGCGCGGTTCACACGGTCCCACAGGATCCTCTGATCCCGGTCGGTCACGATTCCCATGATATCATAGACCGCGTGGGCCGCCTGGGAGAACTCGGTATAAACCCCCTGCAGGCGTCCCCTGCCGTATGCATAGAAAAGCATACCGGACTCCGCTCCGTCAGAAGCAAGCGTCAGCATGACCGAATTGTCGCAGGAGATCCGCCGGGCAACCGAGACCCGCGCCCCGCGGGACGCGTCGACATCCTTATCCAGCTGAATGAAATAGACCTTCCGCCGCGTCTCCGACGCGTACCAGCCGATCCCTTCCATGTAGACCTCGTCAGAGGCGGTATTGCAGACGATCGTGTCGCTGTCATGATACTCATAGACATGATCCCCTGTCTTCACCAGACGATCCAGATGGATCCTTGCCTCCTCAACGCTGACATTGGCGATATAGAGATCCGCCGGTGTATAGCTGGACTGATTCTTAAGCGTATCATCCACGATCTGTATGGCGTACATGGGCATCTCCTCCGGTCTGCCGTTCAGAAGCCATGTATCGCCGGCCTGAGCCATTCCGTAGACAAAATCCCCCTGTACGAACCCCAGCGTCCGCAGAACCGTATCCGCCGGGGCGGTGATCTCCTGTTTGACGCCGGTCTCAAGATTCAGCAGATGAATGATCTCCGTGCCGGACGCCTGCTGCTCATCCTGCCACGCCAGCCGGGTCTGGTCGCTGCTGACCGCGTATGCGCCGTCGGCCAGATCCCGGGCGACCACCATATATTCATCGCTTGTCAGGTCGATGCCGAATACCGTCTGATCCAGGAACAGATAGAGCATACGCTGACTGCTCAGACAACACAGTTTCCGGACATTCCGCTTCAGCTCATCGAAGGAATCCCGGGACGGCACGAAGAACCCCTCTTCGATCGCGCCCCTGCTGTTCTGGTCATAATGACAGATACTGATGCCCTGGTATCCCTCATGAACCCCGCGGTTCATGTATCCGTACACCAGGAAATCCACATCCCCGGTATCGCCGACCGACAGGATCTCGATATCATGCCGGTCGTAGCCGCTGCGCCCCGTATCGTCCGATTCCGTGCGGAAAGAGAACAGTTTCACAGCAGTACTGTTATTCTGGTCGTACAGCCACAGATCCCTGTTGAACACATATGCCAGGAAACGGCCGTTCTCACTGCGCGCCCGCTTTACCGCCTCATCGGTGCCGACGCCGAGGATGATCCTCTTGCCGGACCATTCGTCCGGGCGGCCCGCAAATACCTGGTTTACCGTCCGTTTGAGATCCATAAGGTAGATGCGCTTCTCATCCCACCGCATGGTATAATAATCTTCCGTATCGTAGAGCTCCGTAATGCCTTCCTCGGAAAGCCGGCTCACCTGATAGGTCACGCAGACCTGTCCCATGATACCGTCCATCTCACGGAGCGTCACCTGCATGTCCCCGACCGGCGTCATCTCAAGCCCCGCCCACGTCAGCTGGGAGAAGCTGGATTTCAGCGTCACATCGCCCAGGGATGAGTTGTCGGCGGTGTCGGTGGTTTCCAGATAGGTAACCAGTGAAGCGGCCTCCGCCTCATCCAGACATTTCACCGAGAACTCCCTGGCTAACGCCATCATCTCCGGCGCGTGGTCTTCTTCCGGCCAGAGGATCCGGGTATAATAGTGGAGCTCTCCATGAAGCTCCGTCTCCAACCGGATGTGGAGCAGATACTCGGTCCCCTGCGCGATCAGATTCTGGATGGGAAGCGTCACATCGCTTACACCGTCAAGGCTGGTCCAGTCATCAAGCTGAGTCCGTTCGATCAGACGCCCGCCGTCGAGGCTCCGGATATCATAGCTGACGGAAAGCGGCGCGGCGCCGTACTCCCGGATCTGAAGCGGAAGCTTCCTGTCCTCCGGCAGGATCACCAGGGAATCCCTGGCCACGGAGGAGCGCATCTCCTGCCGGTAGCCCGCCAGCCGGTTGGCTTCCCCGTTTTCCATTTCCGCGAACACGACAGGCAGAGACGGCGCCTCCATAAAGGTGTACACCGTCTCTGCCTCATCCGCATGATTCCATGTTACGACCAGATAAACGCCAACCGCGGCCAGGAAGATCCCGGCCAGGATGGCCGCCCGTTTTATCAGCTTCATCTTATCACTCGAACAATCTCTCCGGGTAGACGCCGTCCGCGATCAGGGCGCGGAGCGAATCCACCACTGCCTGTTTGTCCTCCCTGTAAGTGACGCCGAACCATTTGTCAGGCGTCTCGATGACCTTCACCCTCGCCCTGCCGGTACTGACCAGCCGGTTGATCACCGTGGGAAGAAGATACTCGGATTTGATATCGCCTTCCTTTAAGGAAGCGAGGAACTCCGGGAATCCGGCTTCCAGCTCCTCCAGGAACGCCGCCGGCATCCCCCACATATTCATGGAGACATGACAGCCGGGCGTCACGGAAACAGGCGCGCCGTTCACATCCTTCGCCGTGAGGACGCCGCCGTTCTTCCGGATGTCGTAGGTCTCCTGCACGGTCTCCAGATACCCGCTGCCGCTTACCCTGCAGACTCCGCGCGTAACGCCGCCGTTCTCGCTCAGCGTATTCTCCAGAATAAAGCCGCCCATGCACATGTCATAGACATCGCCGCTCTGGTCCATCTCACCGACCATATAGTCATGAAGACGCTTAAAGCCTTCCTGACCGTAATAATCATCGGCGTTGATGACCATGAACGGCCCGTTCACCAGACCTTTGACGCACAAAACCGCCTGGCCCGTGCCCCACGGCTTCTTACGCCCCTCCGGCACGGCAAATCCGGCGGGCAGCGCCGTCATCTCCTGGTAAGCGTACTCCACAGGAACGATCTTCTCGATCCTGTGCCCGATGATCTCCTTAAAATCCTTCTCCAGATCCCGGCGGATAATAAAGACCACCTTATTGAATCCGGCCCGCACCGCGTCATAGATGGAATAATCCATGATGATCTCGCCGCCCGGCCCCACCGGCTCCAGCTGTTTGATGCCGCCGCCGAAACGGCTTCCGATACCGGCCGCCATGATTACCAAAGTTGTATCCTGCATCGCAAGTTCCCCCCATTTTTTGAGAATTTATCTTCTGTATCCGCTGCGCCCGGCCCGCTCCGCATCCCTTCCGTGTCCGCCGCAGCTTACTTCGCTTTCGTCTCCAGGCGGACGATGGCCCTCTTAAGCGCCAGCTCCGCCCTCATCACATCCGTGCCCGGATAGCGGTCCTTCAGACGCCTCTCGGCGCGGATCCGGGCCTCGTCGGCGCGCTTTACGTCAATATCCTCAGGCCACTCGGCTACTTCGGCCATGATCGTCACCTGATCCTGCAGGATCTCGATGAAACCGGCCATCAGCGCGGCCTTCCGCACCCGGCCGCCCTCTTCGTGGATCTTCAGGATCCCCGGGGCCACGATGGCCGTGGCAGGGATATGGTTGGCGTAGACGCCGATATCGCCTTCCGTAGTCGTCAGCTCGACCATAGATACATTCCCGTCATAGAAAATACGGTCGGGGGTGACTACCTTTAACTTGAATAGATCAGCCATTCTGAATCCTCCTGTCTGCCGCCTTCATCCGGGCGGCAGCGGCTCCCGCACGGCCCACGCGTCAGTCCGGCTGCTCTCAGCCCTTCACCTTCGCCAGTACGTCGTCGATATTGCCGGCGTTCATGAAATATCCCTCCGGCACGTCGTCATGCTTGCCGTCCAGGATCTCCTTGAAGCCCTGGATCGTCTCGCTGATGGGCACATAGCGGCCCTCCAGGCCGGTAAACTGTCCGGCCACGAAGAACGGCTGGGACAAAAACCTCTGCACCTTTCTCGCGCGGGCGACGGTCAGCTTATCCTCCTCGGAAAGCTCATCCATGCCCAGCATGGCGATGATGTCCTGCAGCTCTTTGTACTTCTGCAGCACCTGGATCACCCTCTGCGCCACCTCGTAGTGCTCCTCGCCCACGATGCGCGGATCCAGGATGCGGGAGGTGGACTCCAGCGGATCCACCGCCGGATAGATGCCCAGCTCCACGATGGAACGGCTCAGGACCGTCGTGGCGTCCAGATGGGCAAACGTATTGGCCGGGGCCGGGTCCGTCAGGTCGTCGGCAGGCACATACACGGCCTGGACCGATGTGATGGATCCGTTCCGCGTGGAAGTGATGCGCTCCTGAAGGGCGCCCATCTCCGTCTGCAGCGTAGGCTGGTAACCCACGGCGGAAGGCATGCGTCCCAGAAGCGCGGACACTTCGGAGCCCGCCTGGGTGAAACGGAAAATATTGTCGATGAACAGCAGCACGTCCTTGCCGCCCTCATCGCGGAAATACTCGGCCATGGTCAGACCCGTCAGGCCCACGCGCATACGCGCCCCCGGCGGCTCGTTCATCTGGCCGAATACCATTGTGGTCTTGTTGATAACGCCGGACTCGGTCATCTCGTGATAGAGGTCGTTGCCCTCACGGGTGCGCTCGCCGACGCCGGTGAACACGGAGTAACCGCCGTGCTCGGTAGCGATATTGCGGATCAGCTCCTGGATCAGCACGGTCTTGCCGACGCCAGCGCCGCCGAAGAGGCCGATCTTGCCGCCCTTCTGATACGGACACAGAAGATCGACGACCTTGATGCCTGTCTCCAGGATCTCCGTCTCCGTAGACTGCTGCTCAAACGTAGGCGCCGGACGGTGGATCGGAAGATAGGTGTCCACATCCGGTTTCTCCTTATTGTCAATGGGCTCTCCCAGGACGTTGAAGATACGCCCCAGAGTCTTCTCCCCCACAGGCACCGTGATCGGATGCCCGGTCGCGACGGCCTCCATGCCGCGGGTCAGGCCGTCGGTGCTGCCCATGGCGATACAGCGCACCGTATCGTCGCCCAGATGCTGGGAGACCTCCGCCACCAGCTTCCCGCCGTCCTTCGTGGCAATGGTAACCGCCTCGTTAATATCCGGCAGTTTTCCCTGGCTGAACTTGATATCCAGCACGGCGCTGATGACCTGTGTGATCTTGCCTGCATTTTGCTCTGCCATCTTGTTTCTCCTTATTCTGCTGTGCCGCCCGCCGTCACCCGGCCGGCCGCATGTATTCACGCATATTCCTGTTAATTCCCGATCGCGTTGGCCCCGGCGACGATCTCCGTCAGCTCCTGGGTGATCGCGCCCTGCCGCGCCCGGTTATACTGAAGGCTCAGATCCTCGATCATCTCCTCCGCGTTGCTGGTCGCCGAGTCCATGGCCGTCATGCGGGCCCCGTTCTCGCTGGCCAGCGACTCCAGAAGCGCGCCGTAGATCAGGCTGCTCATATATTTCGGGACAATGGCGTCCAGCACGGTCTCGTCGTCCGGCTCATAGTCCATGACAGCCCGCGCCTTCGGTTCCTGCCCGTCCGCCGTCCCGCGCTCAGGCAGTTCTACCGGAAGAAGCTTTAAAAGCCTGGGAGTGTGCACCACCGTGTTCTTGAACATCGTAAACGCCAGATAGATCTCGCCGATCTCCCCGCGCGTGAACGCCTCCAGAAGCACGCCGGTCAGTTCCGCCGCGTCCTGATAGAGCGGATCATTTATGACCTCCGAGTAATCGCCCTGGATCTTAAATCCGCGGCGCGCCAGTCCGTCGCGTCCCTTGCGGCCGATGGCGTACACCAGCGTGTCCCCCGCCGGCAGCTCCGCGTTCACCAGCTTTACGATGTTGTTGTTGTAACCGCCCGCCAGTCCGCGGTTGGACGTGATCGTGATGACCGCCTTCTTCGGCGACGCGCCTGCCTGCAGATATTTGTGCCGGACCGCGCCGGACCTGCTGATGATGGAATTCATCGTATCATACATCAGGTTGAAATACGGCTTCGCCGCCTCCGCCCTGACTCTGGACTTCTGCAGCTTCACAGTCGCCACCAGCTTCATCGCCTTCGTGATCTGCTCCGTACTCTGGATGCTGTCGCGCCGGCGCTTGATATCTCTCATGGTTGCCATGATCTGTCACCTGCTCCTTCTTTACAGTCCGCTGTCCCCGCTCATGCCCGGTTTGCGGCACTTCATTTCCGTGAAAAATCATGCCTCCGGGCCGCTTCGTCTCATCCCTGCGCCTTGCACTCCCCGATCGCCTTCGCCAGAAGCGCGTCCAGCTCATCGGAGATCACGCGGGTCTTTTTGATCTCCGCCGGGATCTCCGGATATTTGGTGTCGATGAACTTAAACAGCTTCTCCTGGAAATCCAGGATCTGGTCCGTCGGGATATCAAGCAGGAACTTCCGGGTCACCGCGTAAATAATGATGACCTGGTACTCCACCGGCATGGGCTTATACTGAGGCTGCTTTAACACCTCGCGGATGCGCTCGCCCTGGGCCAGCTGCTCGGTCGTCGCCGCGTCCAGTTCGGAACCGAACTGGGCAAAGGACGCCAGCTCACGGTACTGGGCCAGCTCCACGCGGATCGGAGCCGCGATCTTCTTCATCGCCTTGATCTGGGCCGCGCCGCCGACACGGGACACGGACAGACCGGCGTT
>CANQGA010000063.1 GCA_947600145.1 uncultured Lachnospiraceae bacterium
CTGGTTCCGAAGGAGTCCAAGAAGATCATGATGGGCGAGTTCGGACAGACGGTCAAGCCGTTCAATCCGGAAGTCCAGAAGAAGATCATCGGCGACGCGACGCCGATCACCTGCCGCCCGGCAGATCTGATCCCGCCGCAGCTGCCGCAGTTCGAGAAGGAGTGCGCGCAGTGGAAGCAGCAGGATGAGGACGTTCTGTCCTACGCCCTGTTCCCGGCCGTAGCCAAGGAATTCTTCCAGTACCGCGAGGCCCAGCAGACGAAGGTAGACCAGACCGTGGCCGACAAGGATAGCAAGGCTTATCCGGTCTGATCCCGGAAGCGGTCCGCGGCGCGCAAGACAGCCGGATTTCAGCTGTACGATGCAAAGCGGAGGAGAAATAGAACTGAATGTACAGTCCGCGCAGAGATGAAATGTCTCTGCGCGGACTGAAGTTTTAATTTTTGTTTACGTATTTTTGCAAATATTTGAAGATTTCGATATCTTTGTTGACATAAGGCGGGGTATGTCCTTATAATGGATAATGTAGTATTATGTGGAAATATCTCTACATATAGTACAATCTGACAAGACAAAACAAGATACTCGGGAGATCATCTGATGAAGAAGAGAATAATCCGACGGGGCATGGCCATCGCGCTGTCCCTGTTTGTGGCAATAAACAGCGTGACCGGTCACGGAATCCTTCCCGGCCTTACCAGTTACGCGGATGTGGAACGGGCCGCGGTCGTCAACGCGACGACGCTGAATGTGCGGAGCGGAGCGGGGACAGGCTATTCGATCGTGGATAAGCTCAGCAACGGTACGGCGGTCGTGGTAACCGGCGAGACCGGCGGAAGCGACGGAAAGGTCTGGTATCAGATCCGTTTTACGGGAAGTACGGGAGCGGCTGCGTCCGGTTATGCAAGATCTGATTATATCCGGTTCCCGGTGGCGTATTCCAATGATTCGGATTTTGAAGCGTATCTGAGCGCGCAGGGATTTCCCGAGAGCTATAAGACAGGTCTCAGGCAGCTTCACGCCATGTATCCTAACTGGGTCTTTACAGCCCAGCAGACAAATCTGGACTGGAACACAGTGATCGAGAATGAAAGTCTGGTCGGCCGCAATCTTGTCTACAACGGGAGCATTTCTTCGTGGAAGTCAGTTGCGGAGGGAGCGTATAACTGGGAGACAAGCACCTGGCCGTCTTTCGACAGCGGTTCCTATGTGGCGGCATCTTCGGATCTGATCCGGTATTATATGGATCCCAGAAATTTCCTGGATGACAAATATGTCTTTCAGTTTTTGCTTCACACCTATGACGGTACGGCTCAGACCGTGGAAGGGCTCCGAAGTATGGTATCGGGGACATTCCTGGAAGGTTCGGCCGCTGTCAGCGGCGAATACGGGTCGTCGGCGGGAACTTCCGCGGGACCGGGAGGGGGTCCCGGGACCGGAACGGGCGGACCGGGAAGCACCGGAAGTTCCGGCGTGAGCACACAGGGTCCGGGAAGCGGAAACAGCGGAAATACCGGCGCGGGAACACAGGCGCCGGGGAATACAGGTAATTCGGGCGTGAGTACGCAGGGGCCGGGAAGCACTGGGAGTTCCGGCGTCAGTACGCAGGCACCCGGGAGCGGAAACAGCGGAAATACCGGTGCGGGAACGCAGGCGCCGGGGAATACAGGTAATTCGGGCGTGAGTACGCAGGGGCCGGGAAGCACCGGGAGTTCCGGCGTGAGCACGCAGGCATCGGGAAGCGGAAACAGCGGAAATGCCGGCGTGAGCACGCAGGCACCCGGGAATACGGGCAATTCGGGTGTCAGTACACAGGCGCCGGGAAGTTTCGGAAGCAGCCAGAATTCGGGCAGCCGGGGCAGCGTCGGATTTGAAGCGCCCGGATCCGTGGCGTTTCGGACCGGCGGTTCCTGCAGCACGGGAATTCTGGGAAGCCCGGGTATGATGATCGACGCGGGACGTCTCCTTAAGTCGATCGCGCCGGGAATGACGTCGGGTCCCGGCGGCACGGTATCCTCGGGGAACAGCTCGTCAGGTCCCGGCAGTGCGGGTTCTTCGGGAAATACTTCATCTGGCCCCGGAGGTCCGGGTCTGTCCGCAGGCCCGGGAGCAGGATCATCGGGAAGCACGGCTCCGACGGCGGATTACGTGAATATTATTATGAACGCGGGGATCCAGTCCGGGGTAAATCCTTATGTACTGGCCGCGATGATCATTCAGGAGCAGGGAACTCAGGGCAGCAGCAATTCCATTTCCGGCAAGGTGTCCGGATATGTCGGATACTATAATTTCTTTAACATTGAAGCGTACCGTTCCGGCAATATGGAAGCTACGGAGAGAGGCCTCTGGTATGCGTCCCAGTCGGGAAGTTACGGACGGCCGTGGAACAGCATCGACAAATCCATTTCCGGCGGCGCCCTGTATTATGGAACCAACTATGTGAAGGTAGGGCAGGATACGTTTTACCTGAAGAAATTCAACGTGCAGGGCACAAACCTGTATAAGCATCAGTATATGACCAATGTGCAGGCGGCTGCGTCCGAGGGGGCGAAGCTTTCCGAGGCATACAGCGCGCAGATGAAACAATCGGAGACGCTGTATTTCAAGATACCGGTCTACCTTAACATGCCGGAAACCGCCTGCGCGAAGCCGACCGGAGACGGAAGCCCGAACAATAAGCTTTCGGCGCTTTCCGTGGAAGGTTTTGCGCTGACGCCGACATTTAACCGGGATACCAGTGTGTATGACCTGATCGTTAATTCCGCGGTGACGGATGTGAGGATCAACGCGGCTGCGTATTCAACGTCGGCCATGATCAGCGGGACAGGAAATGTATCTCTGCAGAGCGGGATCAATGAGATCCATGTTTCCGTGAAGGCTCAGAACGGAGATGTGAGAGATTATGTGATCCGCGTCGTACGGCAGCAGAACGGTCCGTCCTATAACAGTTCTCTGGGATCCGGAGTCAGCGGACCCGGAGTCAGCGGCCCCGGCGCGGCCGGACCGGGAGCAGCAGGCCCCGGCGCGTCATCAGGTTCCGGAAACTCCGTCTCGACAGGCGGCCCCGGCGCGGCGACTTCGCCGGAGACCTCGGTCGGCCCCGGCGGACTGACAGCCGGGAGTACGGCCGGTCCGGGAGGTACGTCCTCGGGAGTCGTTTCAAGTGACGGGCCCGGAAGCGCAGGAACGGGTACTTCCTCCGGAAATGCGAACGGCCCCGGAGGCAGCAACGTAACGATAGTTCCGTAATCACAAGAAAGGGGATTTACAGAATGAACAGAAAGACGAGGAGATTTCTGACAAGTATCGTAATGATCGCCATATTGACGCTCGGAACATCGTTTTCGGCGCTGGCGGCCCGGATCGCCTTCTCCGACCGGTCTGTGACTACAGGTGAGACGGTGTCGATCAATATGAAGATCACATCGACGGGAACAGAGACCATCGGGAGGGCGGATGTGACCCTGTCCTACGATCCTTCGCTGCTGGAGTTCGTGAGCGGCGACGGAGCAAGCGGAGGTGCGGGTACTGTGCGCGTGACCGGAAGTTCTGACAGCGAGAGCGCCACGGAGATGACGTTTGTCCTGCAATTCCGCGCGCTGCGGGCGGGCAACGCGACGATCACCATCGCGTCCCAGGAAGTCTATGATAAGGACAGCCAGACGGTCACGGTAGAGAGGGAAGGAAGCTCCGCGATAACCATCACGGCGGCAGCCGGGAATTCCTCCAATGCGGATCTGGCAGGTCTGCAGGTGTCCCCGGGAACCCTGTCTCCGGCTTTTTCAGCGGACACAACGGAATATACGGTCACGGTCGGAGGAGATGTGGCCGATCTGGTCGTGGATGCCCCGGCGGTGGACGGAGGCGCCAGCGTGACTGTGGATGGCAATGAGAATCTGCAGATCGGTGAGAACAAAGTGGTCTGCACGGTAACGGCCCAGGACGGACAGACCGTTAAGACCTATACCATTACGGTAACGAAAGTGGAGGGCGCTGTTGACGGAGAGGGCGGCGATGCCCAGTCTGACGGAGTCGTGCTTCGGACGCCGGAGCGCAGCGTGACCGTTTATCCGGTAACGGATGATATTCCGATCCCGGACGGATTTGTGCCGGCGCGGGTTGCTATCGACGGCAATGACGTGCAGGGCTGGATCTGGGGAGCGGACGGAGATAAGCCGCAGTATTGCGTGTTCTATGCTTCTAATGAGAATGGGGAGACCGACTTCTACCGTTATGATCTGACGGAGAAGACGATTCAGCGGTATTTCCGCGATCCGCTTGTGGATGCGGCAGGAGATTCCGAATACGCGACCCTGGTGGAACAGTATAATTCGCTACTGAGCGATTATAACCTGCGTTTCTATATCATTATCGGTCTGATCGTGCTGGCGGTGATCCTGCTGATCGTGATCATCGCGCTGGTGGCGACCAGGGGCGGCAAGGATGATTTCTATGAGAAACGTCAGGACGGAGGCAATTATCCGGAGCGCCACAAATCTTCTGAGCGCCAGAAACAGGCGTCTCAGGCAGAGAACCGCAGGATCTCACGCGAAGAGCGGTATATGCGCGGAATGGAAGAAGAGGAAGAAGCGGCGGAGCAGCAGGAATTCAGGGCGGAACAGCAGATCCGCGAGCGTCAGGCGCAGCGCCGTCAGCAGGCACAGCAGGGCCAGCGTCCGGCTGGAAGCGCGCAGGGTCAGCGTCCGGCTGGAGGTCCGCAGCAGGGCCAGCGTCCGGCTGGAAGCGCACAGGGCCAGCGTCCGGCGGGAGTAAGGCCTGCCGCCCAGGGCCGTCCTGCACAGGGAAACCGTCCGGCGCAGCAAACGACAGGGCAGGCTGGGCAGCCCGCCAGGAGACCGCAGGGACAGTCCGGTGACCAGAATTATGTGGTGAGGGGACCGATTCCCGGAGACGAGGATCCTGCGCAGAAGAACGCGCAGCCGAGAGGCAACGCTCAGGATGCTGTCCGGAAACCGCAGCCTGATCCGCAGAATCCGGGAGACGGCGGGGATGACGATGATTTTCAGATCATTGATATCGGAGTATAATTGAGCCGCAGGCAGCGGTGCGCTGCTTTGGGAGGTTTTGTCCAGGAGATACAGAGAATGGGGCTGCCGGTATATCAGGCAGCCCTTTCCATCTTGACGGAATACGAAAAATGTTATACAATTGCTATAACAGATATAACGAAAGATGGTGGCGATATGGTTTTAAGGGTAGACTTCAACAGTGACGAAGCGCTCTATATGCAGCTTCGTAATCAGATCATATTCGGAATCGCTACGGGACGTATCCGCGAGGGGGATTCCCTTCCGTCGGTCCGTCAGCTGGCGGAATATGTCAGTATCAATATGCATACGGTGAACAAGGCATATACGGTCCTGCGGGAAGAGGGCTTTCTGAAGCTTGACCGGCGCAGGGGAGCGGTTGTATCGCTGAACGCGGACCGTGAGCGTATGATGGAGGAGATGAAGGAGGAGATCGCCGTTGCCATGGCGAAAGCGGTATGCAGGGGCATCGGGAGAGAAGAGATACACAGGCTTGTTGATGAAGTTTACGATATCTTTATCAACTGGGAAGATTCGGCGGAATAAACGCGGGAGGTTTTGCGATGTTATGTGAGAGATGCAAGATCCGGGAGGCGAATATCCAGTATACGGAGGTGATCAACGGAACCCGGACAGAGCACCATTTCTGCGCGCAGTGCGCGAGGGAACTGGATTTCGGCCAGTATTCGGCGATCTTTGACGGGGAGTTCCCCTTCGCCGAGTTTTTGTCGGCGCTTCTGGGAGGAGAGACGCCGGCGCAGAAGCAGGAAAAATACCAGCAGATCGTCTGTCCTACCTGCGGAATGACTTATGAGGAATTTGTGAAGAACAGCTGCTTCGGCTGCGCGGACTGCTACGGGGTGTTTGATGTGCTGATCCACGACCATATCAAGCAGCTGCAGGGCAGCGACTGTCATAAAGGGAAGCGGCCGGCCTATCAGGGGGCAGGAGCGGCCGCGCCTGAAGAAACGGTGAATGATTCCGCTGTTTCGGAAGAACTGCCGGTCCAGGAGAAGATCCGTTCTCTGGAGCGCCAGCTGAAGGACGCGCTGAGGACGGAGGAATACGAAACGGCAGCCCGGTGCAGGGATCAGATCCGGGCGCTTAAGGAAGGAGCTGGGCAGAATGATTGACTGGTATCAGGAACCGGACAGCGGCCGGAAGAATATCATGTTCAGTAAGGTCCGCCTGGCCCGCAACTGGAATGAATATGTATTTCCTTCCAGGCTTTCCGACGCGGAGGCGAAGGAGATGATCGGGCGGCTGAGCGAAGGCCTTAAGGACATCAGCGGACAGACCGGCCGGTCATTCGAACTGATCGATCTGTCTTCTGTGGGTGAACTGCGGATGAAAATGTATAAGGAGCGGCGTGTGATCAGTTCCGCCATCCTGAAGAAAAAGGCGCCTATGGCCATGTACCTGTCGGAGCAGGAAGATGTAAGCCTGGTCATGAACGGCTCTGACCACATCCGCATTCAGGTGTTAAAGAGCGGGCTCCGGGTGGGGGACGCGTGGCGGGAGGCCAGTCAGCTGGATGATTTTGTCAACGCCCGTTTTCCGTACGCGTTTGATGAGAAATACGGCTATCTGACTACGTATCCTACCAATGTAGGCACCGGGATGCGTGCGGCGGCCGTGGTACATCTTCCCAGCCTGTCCCTGGGGAAGAAGTTTCCGTCTGTGATCACCGATATGGGACGGTTCGGCGTTTCGATCCGGGGACTGTACGGCGAGGGCCGGGACAATTACGGCGCTCTTTACGAGATTTCCAACCAGAAGACCATGGGGCAGTCTGAGCAGGAGATCGCGGATCTGGTGAGCCGGGTCGCGGTCCAGCTGGACGAGCAGGAAAGCCAGGTTCGGGATATGGCCCTCAGGAACCACCGGCTGATCCGCGAGGACGAGATCTACAAATCCTACGGCGTGATCAGATACGCCAGGCGGCTCAGTATGAAGGAGGCCATGTCTTATCTGTCACAGCTGATGGCCGGAGCCGCGGACGGGCTGATCCGTTTCGCGGAGCCGTGCCCGGTATTTCCGCTGATCCTGGGGATCCAGAACGCGAATCTGCAGAATCTGTCGGATAAGCCGTTGGACAAGGCGGAACTGGATGTGGCCAGGGCGGAGTATCTGCGCGGAAGACTGCCGGAGCTTATGTGACGGGCCGCGCGGGATCCGGGCAGAACTGCGGGCAGGGCCCGCGGCATGGCGGCAGGATCCGCGCGGGACGGAGGAATTTCAGAAGGAGGACTTTTATTATATGATAGATCGTTTTACAGAGAAAGCCAGGGCGGCCATCGAACTGGCGGCAGAGGCTGCGGAGGAGCTGGGCCATGGCTATGTGGGGACCGAGCATCTGCTCCTGGGACTTCTGCAGGAAGGAACCGGGGTGGCGGCCCGTGTCCTGGAAGAGTGCGGCGTCAGGGAGGAGAAGGTGATGGACCTTGTCAGCCAGCTGATCTCTCCCGGCCAGACGGCGCGGGTAGCGGAACCCAACACCTACACGCCCAGCGCAAGGCGGGTCATCGAGAACAGCTACCGGGAGGCAGTGCGGTTCAAGGCGTCGCTGATCGGGACGGAGCATCTTCTGATCGCCATGATCCGGGAGAGCGACTGCGTGGCGACCCGGCTTCTGAATACGATGGGTATCAGTATCCAGCGGCTCTATGTGGACCTGCTGGCGGCGATGGGCGAGGACGCGCCTTCGGGACATGAAGAGTTCGGCGGAAGGCAGGCCGCCCAGTCGGGAGCGAGGGGACGTACCAGCACGCCGACGCTGGACAGCTACAGCCGCGATCTGACCGCTCTTGCCAGAGAGGGCAAGCTGGATCCGGTCATCGGGCGGAGGCAGGAGATCCAGCGCGTGGTGCAGATCCTGAGCCGCCGCACGAAGAACAATCCGTGCCTGATCGGGGAACCCGGAGTCGGCAAGACCGCCGTGGTGGAGGGACTGGCCCAGATGATCGCCGAGGGCGACGTGCCGGAGACTATTTCCGAGAAGCGCGTGCTGACGCTGGATCTGTCGGGCATGGTGGCCGGATCCAAATACCGCGGCGAGTTTGAGGAGCGGATCAAGCGGGTACTCTCTGAGGTCATGGAGGACGGGGAGGTTCTGCTGTTCATCGATGAGATCCATACGATCATCGGGGCGGGCGGCGCAGAGGGGGCCATCGACGCTTCCAATATCCTGAAGCCGTCCCTGGCCCGCGGAGAGATCCAGCTGATCGGCGCGACGACGATCGAGGAATATCGGAAGTATATTGAGAAGGACGCGGCCCTGGAGCGCCGGTTCCAGCCGGTGACCGTGGAGGAGCCGTCGGAGGACGAGGCGTATGAGATCTTAAAGGGCCTGCGCGGGCGCTACGAGGACCATCACAAGGTGACGATCACCGACGAGGCCCTGCGCGCGGCTGTCCGGCTGTCTTCGCGTTATATCAACGACCGTTTCCTGCCGGACAAGGCGATCGATCTGATCGACGAAGCTTCGTCGAAGCTGCGCCTGACCGTGTTCGTTGAGCCGGAAGAGATCAAGTCCCTGGAAAATGATATCGCCCTTCTGGAGAAGCAGAAGGAGCAGGCGATCGCTGCGGAGAATTATGAGAAGGCCGGCGAGATCAAGAAGAAACAGCAGAAGAAGCGGGAACGCATCGAGAAGGTCCGGGACCGCTGGCAGAAGGAGAAGACGACCCGCAGGCTGGTGGTCGGCGAAGGCGAGATCGCCGATGTGGTGTCCGGCTGGACCAAGATCCCGGTGCGCAAACTGGAAGAGGAGGAATCGGAACGCCTGAAGAGACTGGAATCGATCCTTCATGAGCGTGTGGTCGGCCAGGAGGAAGCGGTCTCCGCTGTGGCCAAGGCGATCCGCAGAGGCCGCGTGGGATTAAAGGATCCCAAGCGTCCCATCGGTTCCTTCCTGTTTCTGGGGCCCACAGGCGTGGGCAAGACAGAGCTGTGCAAGGCGCTGGCGGAGGCCATGTTCGGCACGGAGAACGCGCTGATCCGGGTGGACATGTCGGAGTATATGGAGAAGCACAGCGTCTCGAAAATGATCGGCTCGCCGCCGGGCTACGTCGGATACGATGAGGGCGGCCAGCTGAGCGAGAAGGTGCGCCGCAATCCGTACAGCGTGATCCTGTTCGATGAGATCGAGAAGGCGCATCCGGATGTCTTCAACATCCTTCTGCAGGTTCTGGACGACGGCCATATCACCGACGCCCAGGGCCGTAAGATCGATTTCAAGAATACGATCCTGATCATGACCAGCAACGCCGGCGCTGAGAATATCATTTCCCCGAAGAGGCTCGGCTTCACGTCCGTGGACGACGACGCGGAGAAATACCGGTTCATGAAAGACCGGGTCATGGAGGAGGTCAAGAGGATCTTCAAGCCGGAGTTTATCAACCGCGTGGACGAGATCATTGTCTTCCATCCGTTAAGCCGGGACAACATGAAGGATATCGTCGATATCATGCTCAGGGCGATCAATAAGCGGACGAAGCAGCAGATGGGCATCGAGCTTTCCGTGACAGACGACGGAAAGGCGTATCTGATCGACAAGGGATATGATGAGAAGTTCGGCGCCAGGCCGTTAAGAAGGACGATCCAGAGCCAGGTGGAGGATCAGCTGGCTGAGAAGATCCTGGACGGCGCCGTGAAGGAAGGCGACATGGTCGAGATCACCGGCGGCCCGGACGGCCTGGTGTTTTCGGCAAAACAGCTGCAGGAGCAGGTGTAGCCGGAACGCAGGGGCCGGCAGATGCGCGGCCTGCGGATACGCCGGATACATTTATAGAAAATTAACTGGTTTTCTGCAGGAAAGTTATGTATAATGAAGATGCAGTAAGAAGGGACAACGCGTCAGGAGGGGGAGCATATGTCATCAGTACAGGAACTGATCCGCACAGAAGCGGACGGAAGCATCAGCTTTGGCGATTACCATCTGGACAAGAAGGCGAAGGCGGAGGATTTCGAGAGCGGCGGCGACCTCTATAAGGTCAAGACCTACAGCGAGATCACGAAGCTTGAGCGGAACGGTATGTTTGTCTATGAGTCCGTGCCGGGGACGGCTGCGGAGCATCTGACCGTGGATGATTACGGCATGGAATTCACGGTGAGCGGCGATCAGGACGCCCAGATCACGGTACAGCTGGAAGAAGATATGGAGTATGAGGTCTTCGTGGATGACTTCGCCGTGGGCAGCATGAGGACCAATATGAGCGGCAAGCTGAGCTTCTCTGTGGAACTTAGTGAAGGAATCCCGGTGCAGGTGCGGGTCACCAGGAGGTGACGGCGTAAGAGGAAGGTATCATGGCGAAAGCGAAGACGACTGCGTTCTTCTGCGGGGAATGCGGGTTTGAATCGGCCAAATGGATGGGCCAGTGTCCGGCCTGCAAGGCCTGGAATACATTTGTAGAGGAACCGGTTGTGAAAAAGGAAGGCCCCGGGGCCGCGGCGGCGAAGCTCCGTCCGGCTTCGAGGGCGGTTCCGGCGAAGCTTGAGGAGATCTCGGTTGAAGAGAAGGATCGGACCTCCACCGGCTACGCGGAACTGGACCGGGTATTGGGCGGCGGCATCGTAGCCGGCTCCCTGGTTCTGGTAGGCGGAGATCCGGGCATCGGCAAATCCACCCTGCTTCTGCAGGTCTGCCGGAATCTGGCGGCCGCGGGCAGGAAGGTTCTCTATATCTCAGGCGAGGAATCTTTAAAGCAGATCAAGCTTCGCGCCAACCGGATCGGACAGATCACCGGTGAGCTTCTGTTCCTCTGCGAGACCAGCCTGGACAGCATCCAGGAGACGATCCTGGAGGTGAAGCCGGACGTGGTCATCATCGATTCGATCCAGACCATGTACCGGGAAGAAGTGGCGTCCGCCCCCGGAAGCGTCAGCCAGGTGCGGGAGTCCACAAATCTATTGATGCAGATCGCCAAAGGCGCGGGCGTCACCATTTTCATCGTGGGTCATGTGACGAAGGAAGGCGTGGTGGCCGGCCCGAGGGTTCTGGAGCATATGGTGGACACGGTCCTGTACTTCGAGGGCGACCGGCACGCTTCTTACCGGATCCTGCGAGGGGTCAAGAACCGTTTCGGATCCACCAACGAGATCGGCGTTTTCGAGATGCGTGAGCAGGGGCTTGCGGAGGTGGAGAATCCCTCCGAATTCATGCTGGACGGCCGCCCGGAGGGCGCTTCCGGCGCCGTGGTGGCCTGCGCGATGGAGGGAACCAGACCGATCCTTCTGGAGGTTCAGGCTCTGGTGGCCCAGTCGAACCTTGGAATCCCCAGGCGCACGGCGGCAGGAACCGACGCGAACCGGGTCAATCTTCTGATGGCTGTGCTGGAGAAGCGCTGCCGTTATGAAATGGGCCGCTATGACGCCTATGTGAACATCGCCGGCGGCATGAGGATGAGCGAACCGTCGCTGGACCTGGCTATCGTCATGGCCCTGGTATCCAGTCTGAAGGACAGGCCGGTGGACGAGAAGATGATCGTTTTCGGAGAGGTCGGCCTCTCCGGCGAGGTGAGGGCAGTGTCCATGGCCGACCAGCGCGTCCGCGAGGCGGTGAAGCTGGGCTTTGACAGTTGTATCCTGCCGCAGATCTGTCTGAATAAGATGGACACATCATCCCTGAACGGAAAGATCCGGCTGATCGGCGTCAGGAATGTGCGGGAGGCGATCGCAGCGCTGCAGTAGGGAGCGGCCCGGTTATGGTTGCGGCGGCGGGAGGCCTCGGCCCGGAAAGCGGCCCGGAAAACTGTCGAGAAAAGTTGTTGACAGACAGCCCGGATTGTGATAAGATATGTTCGTTGTCAGGGTGACTGACAAGGATAGGGGAATAGTTCAATGGCAGAGCAGCGGTCTCCAAAACCGTAGATGGGGGTTCGAGCCCCTCTTCCCCTGGTTGAAAGGAAAAGCAGCATTTTACATGATAAAACGTGTAAAATGCTACTTTTTTTGGCGTTTTTGAAACGAAAATGGTGTTATCACGACCTGGGCTGGAATTGTAGTACAGTGGAAAAACGAAAATCGGTTTCTATATGAAAAACGCCTGGTTCTGACGTTGACACATACATATAATTATGATAAAATAAAGTATATTTTATTTTATCATAATTACGGAGGCGTTTTATGGAATATATAAACCGTGAGCTGGAGAGAAAGTTCCTGCGTATGAGTGCTTTTTTCAAGGCTGTCCTGGTAACCGGCGCGAGACAGGTCGGGAAGACGACGATGCTTCGGCATCTTGCCGGGAAGCAGAACCGTACCTATGTTACGATGGACAATACGATGGCGCGGATGTTGGCAAAGTCGGATCCCGTTCTGTTCTTTCAGACATACAAGCCGCCGATCATCATAGATGAGATCCAGAAAGCCCCGGAACTGTTTGAACAGATCAAGATTATGTGTGATGAGAGCGAGGAAAGGGGCCGCTTCTGGCTTACCGGTTCGCAGCAATATAAGACTTTGAGAAGTATTCGGGAGTCCCTTGCGGGCCGGATCGGCATCCTTGAGCTGTTCAGTCTTTCAAAGAGGGAGACCGAAGGACTGTTATTTCCGAATGAACTTGATTTTTCGCTTCCGTGCCTTCTGAAGAGACAGGAAGCCGCTGAAAGGAAGACAGATATCATCGATGTTTTCGATCATATCTGGCGAGGGGGGATGCCGGATGTGCTTACAGCCAATCCGGAACAAAGGCAGGAGTATTTCAATTCCTATATAGAAACATATTTGATGCGCGATGTGTCAGAAGAGGGAGGCATCACTGATACGGTCCGTTTCCGTAAGTTTCTCAATGCCTGCGCTGCACTTGCAGGGGAACAGGTTAATTATAAAGCATTGGCGGAAGCAGCGGAGATCTCCCAGCCGACAGCGAAGCAGTGGCTGGGACTTCTGGAAGGAATGGGGATAATTTATCTTCTCCAGCCCTATGCGAACAACGAACTGAAGCGGCTGGCCAAGACCCCAAAGCTTTATTTCTGCGATACGGGATTGTGCGCATTCCTTTCCATGTGGCTGACCAGGGATACGCTGATGAATGGCGCGGCCAGCGGACATTACTTTGAAAACTATGTGGTGGCAGAACTGGTCAGGAATTACGCCTATGCTCCTGCAAAGGCGAACCTGACGTACTATCGTGATTCCAATGCAAAAGAGATTGATGTATTCGTGGAGGAAAACGGGGTAATCCATCCTTTGGAGATAAAAAAATCTGCATGTCCTGACAGGAGAGAGGTGAAAAAATATGAATTGCTTGATAAGGCGGGACTTGAACGCGGCAGCGGGGGAGTTATCTGTATGTGCGAGGAAGTGACTCCGATTGATTCGAAGAACTGTTTTATCCCGTGCGGCCTGCTCTGACAGAAGGTTTTCATGACCCATCATGGATGAGAAAAATCATGCATATTTTATCGATAAATGAACATCACAACAGAACGGGAGTTGTCTTTGCGGGCGGCTCCCGTTTTCTATTTCCCGCATTTCGTTCTGAAGGGTTATCTTCCCTTTATTTTCCAGAAGATTATTGCAACAATACAAATATGCAGCGCCGGATTCCGGCCGAAACGGACCGTTTTAGTCATCGGGCGCATGTTTGGGGAGGGATAAAGTAAAAAACTGTCGTGGAGTAACTAACTCTACGACAGTCTCTTAAAGCCGTAATGCATCTTTATCGAAATGATTATACAAAAGAAGCGTCAATTTGTCAATACGGCATGTTTGAAAGAATGTTAATGGAAGTCTTAATATTTTTTGTAGAAAGTATGCAGATTTTGTGACATCCCGCAAGACCTGAGAACAACTAATATGCAAAGGAGGTTGCTGTAATGTTGGAAAAAACGCTGGAAGAATATCTGAAAGCAGGGCTGCAGAAAGGCTATAGGTACATGATCGAGGAGACGAAGGACGGCCAACTGATTCTCCTGGCCGGCTGGCCTGAAATGCCGGGCGGAGACCTGCCTGCTTCTGCCCGGGAGACATTCTCTCTGAAAGAATATGCGGAAAAATGGCTCGATACCGTAAGAGGGAACGTCAAAGAATCCACTTATATGAAATACTGGAATTTACTGTATTCCTACATCATTCCGGAACTGGGCGGCATGGAATGGAGCAGTCTTAACAGAGAAGCGATCGAAGCATTTTGCGGAAAAATGCTTTCTTCCGGAGGGAAAAAACAGCAGGGGCTTTCACCCAAAACCGTCACGGATATCATGTCCGTACTTCGTCGTATATTCGATCACGTCTCCTCCTGCGGGCTGCCTTTACCATTCAATATATCCGCGATCACCATCAAAAAGGAATTGAAGGAAATGAAATGCCTGACCAGAAAACAGCAGGACAGATTATACCGGTACCTGCGGATGAACCCATCGAATCGGAATCTGGGACTTTTGATCTGCATCTTCACAGGACTGCGGCTGGGGGAAGTATGCGCCATTACCTGGGACGATATCTCGTTCGCGGAACAAACGATTTATGTGCATCAGACGATGCAGAGAATACAGACGAAAGATGATCCGGGACGAAAGACAAAGGTCATCATCACAGCTCCCAAAAGTCAGAAATCTGTCCGGCGAATCCCGATTCCAAGGGAACTTATGCGGATCCTGTTCTGCTGCCGGAAGAACCAGAATGGATACATCCTGACCGGCTCGCCGGAATCGTTTGTGGAACCACGGACGATGGAACGGCATCTGGACAGAGTCCTGCGGCAGCTGGGCATGGAACACATCAATTTTCATGCACTTCGTCATACTTTTGCGACACGGTGCATCGAAATGGATTTCGATGTGAAAAGCCTGAGCGAGATCCTGGGACATGCGAACGTAAATATTACTCTGAACCGCTATGTTCATCCGTCGATGGAACTGAAGCGGAAGAATATGCAGAAACTATCGGTGTTAATGGCGGTCGGCTAGGTTCGATCGGGACGTCGGTTTTCCCGTTGGATACGCTGAAGGGATCAGGTCTTCGCGTAAAAGCCGTAGAGTTAGTTACTCCACGACACGGGCCACCGACTGTCCTGTGTCTGCCATTATGCTGTGCAGACTCCGATATTATTATACTTTCGGAATTCTCTTTAAGCTGTAGGGAAATCTTTTTGAATCACAAAACCTGGATGGGACTCGTGAGCCTCGGGAGACGTTTCTGCTGAAGGGGGTTATAGCGGCCACAGCGTTCCGGGCCGTCCGGTGAGGGCGGGACGGAGCGGCGAAGCCTGCTTTTTCGAAGGGAGAAGCAGGAATGGCGGAGCTTACCCTTTTGCAGGATAAGTATGGATCCGCGGAGAGGGGTACTCTGAGAGGAAGATTACAAGACACTGAAAGGAACGGTATCTGCCATGCTGTGGTACGCGATACAGACTTATACGGGAAAGGAAGAACAGCTGACGGAGATGATCCGCCGCGTGGTGCCGGAAGAGAGATTTGCGGAATGTTTTGTGCCTTATTTTGAACGGCTGCGCTGCTGGCGCCAGCAGAACCAGATCCATATCCTGCGGCTGTTCCCAGGGTACATTTTTCTCTCTACGGATGATATTGAGGGCGTCTTCCGGTGTCTGAAAAATGTCCCGGCCATGTCGAAGATATTGACGGCCGGAGCGTTTGAATTTACGCCTCTGTATGACAGCGAGGCGGAATTCCTGAAGGAAATACTGGATGCCGACCATATCGTGCGCCTGACCTACGCGGCGACGGACGGGGAGGGCGGCGTTACATACATGGCGGGGCCGCTTGAGAAATGCCGCGGCCGCGTCGAGACATATAAGTTTCGGGACCGTTACGCGCAGGTGAAGCTGACGATCGCGGGGCAGGAGAAGACCGTGCGGATGGGGATCATTTTAAACAATGACATCCGCAGGGAGATGTCCTACGGGAAAGTGGAGGCTCATATCTCCATGCCGGAGGGATACGCAGCCGGAAATACGGGCAGGGCGTCACAGGCGCCCGGTATGCAGGGAAATACGGGCAAAGCGTCGCTGGCGCCCTGCATGCATGGAAATACGGCCAGAGCGTCGCAGGCGCCATATCTGCGTGGGAATGGGAAGCAGGCTGCTGTGCTGCGGCCCGGCGATCATGTGGCGGTGGTCAGCGGCGTTTTCGAGGGAAATGTGGCAGTCGTCCATGAAGTGAAAAGCAGCACGGTCTCGATCACCGTGCATATGTTTGACCGGGAGATCCCGGTGGAAGTATCAGCGGAGGATGTGAGGAAGCTGGAACCGGTGAGGGGAACGGCCCTGCGGGAGGTTATTTGAAGCAGGCTCATCTGAAAGATAGAGTGGGTTCTGATAACCGTGGCCGCAGATACAGAGATTTGACAGGAGGAGGGAAAACAGGTGCTTTGGTACAAATTGAAGACGTGGTACGGCGGGGAGGAAGCGCTGGTGAAGGAGATCCGGCGTACCGTCCCGCCTTATCTGTATAACGACGTATTTGTGATCTATAACGAACGGGACGTGAGGAGGCAGGAGCGGGTCCTGATCGAGCAGAAGCCGCTTTTCCGCGGCTGCGTCTTCATCACCTGTGAAGGGACGGAGTCACTGTTCCGCCGCCTGGAGAAGATTCCGGCTATCAACCGGCTGATCGCTACAGGGTACTTAACCATGTTCCCGCTGATGGAAAAGGATGCGGAGTTTCTGAAAGCCATTTCCGGAGAGGACCATGTGGTACGCGCCTCTTATATCCTGAGGGAGTCTGCGGAAAGCGCTTATTACCGTGTCTATGGGCCTCTGGAGTATCTGCTGGACGGCGTTGAGAAGATCCGTTTCTCCAGCCGGTGCGCAAAGACGCATAGAAAGCTGTGGGGCGAGGACACGGTGATCCCGCTGGGGATCCTGTTGGATGTGGACGTGAACGCGCA
>CANQGA010000064.1 GCA_947600145.1 uncultured Lachnospiraceae bacterium
TGGAGAAGATCTTCTATGAAAGTTGGTGAAACACCAGGAAATGGAGAAGAATCACCAACTTTTAGAGAAGAACCGCATCCTGGTTTGCAGATGATTTCTTTGCGGAAACAACCAATGGGGGACATGACGTAGGCATCGGAAAAAGTGATCTTGACGCGGTGAAAGCAGATTTCTCAAATGTATTCGGCAATGTGTCTGTCTGGTTTGGAAATGTGTCGGATTATTATGACAACCTGGAAGGGAAAAAGCATGGTAGGTATTGGGCTACGGATTGGATATATGTATATGGGGAAAAACTTGCGGTTTTTTAAGCCTGATAAGTTGAAAGGATGAATGTGGTATGTTAATCAACGGGATAGATACGAAAGATATATCAGTGGTAGTACAGGGGGCAGTGGATAAAGCTATTACGCCATTATGCCTTGCTAGTGTTCGGGAACATTTGCCTGACGCAGAGATTATTCTTTCTACTTGGGAAGGAACAAAGGTTAACGGTTTCTCCTATGATGGTTTGATTGAAAACCCAGATCCAGGTGCTTTTCCGTGTGATAAACTTCAAAAATCTGTAATGAATAATATTAACCGACAGATTGTATCAACATATAACGGTTTGCTGCGGTGTACGCGACGCTATGCTTTAAAATTGCGCAGTGACTTCTATATTGAAAGACCGGATTTTCTTTATTACTTTGGAAAATACACAGAATATGATCCGGAATATCGATTCGTCAAAGAGAGAGTTGTTGGTTGTTCAGTCTACAGTCGTAATCCACGTTCTCATATTTATCCGTTAGTTATGCCGTATTGCCCTTCGGATTTCTTTTTTTTCGGATTACGAGAGGATTTGCTGAATTTATTTGACAGAGAACTAATTGATGATCCAGATGAAAAATTATTTTTTGAACGATATCCTGAATATTGCAAATACTTAAATTATAGAGAGGCACTATGCCAATATATGCCAGAGCAAAGCATTTGGATAGGTTTTTTGAAAAAGCATATTCAGGATATAGATTGCATTTGCAGGGATCATATTACAAAAAATAACATTGTTTTGACGGAAAAGAGTTTTGCTAATAATTTGGTTTTTTGTTCCGCTGATCAACTTGGTATTGGGACGTATAAAGTGGGGTTATTTCAAAAGGGAATTCCTGAGAATTGTTTGACACATCAGGATTGGAGAGACATTTATTCCTTTTATTGTCAAAAAGATCGAGGTGCTTTCAAAAGATATCTTTGGCGTACAAGGAGAAATGATATAAAATACAAGTTGGGAAAGATAAATAAAGCATTAAAAAAACCTAAACGGGAGACTCCCAATAAAGAAGTAACAAATCTAAAAGAGATAATACCATTGGTGGAAGAATTTGAGTATGTCAGCTTTGACATATTTGATACGCTTATTTTTCGTCGTACTGCGCCCGACTGGCAGGCGGTTGCCCAGACAAGTGAATATATTGCCATGCTTCTATCTTCCCTTGGAATTTGTGTACATGTTTCTGATATTGATTATTGGAGACAAAATTACGCTTCCTTTTCAGGAAATAAAAATGTTTCATTAGGAGGAAGTCAGGAGTATAAAATCAGAGAAACTGTGGGGTCGATTTTGAGGCATTATGGAATTGCAGAACAGGATATCGAAAATTTATGTGAACAAGTTGTGCAAAATGAATTAGAGAGAGAAAAAAGTGGAATCTTCTTGAATAAAGATGCTTTGGATGTTCTTCGGGATTTACATACTCAAAGGAAGAGAATAATTGCTATTTCAGATATGTACCTTTCATATCAGGATATTTATTCTATTTTGGAGTTTGTAGGAATAGAAAACTTTTTTGAAAAAATATATGTTTCGTCTGAATTTGGTAAAACTAAAGCTGATGGGAAATTATATCAGTTTGTGGCCAACGATCTGGGAGTAGAACCCAGTAAGATTTTGCATATTGGTGACAATATACATTCGGATAAGATAATGGCAGAAGAGAACGGGATTACCTGCATTCATTATAATGATAAAAAAAATGAAGAAAGGAAAGCTAAACTAGAACAGCAGGTAATGGGCAATATGCAGAAGAAATATATTGAAGAGGCATTGTCAATAAACGAATATCCGGAGACATTCTGTGAATATATCCAGAGCTATTTTTCTTTTGATTTAATTAATTTTGTATATGATTTTTCCAGAAAATTACATAAAGAAGGTATTACAAAAGCCTTTTTCTTGGAAAGAGATGGGACTTTATTCGGGACAATTTATAGGGAACTGTCAAGGAAACTTCTAATTCTTGATGGCTTATCCGTTATTGAATGCTGCGACCTAAAGCTTTCGAGAAAAGATACCGCATGTCTGATAAATATTGAAGAAGTCAAAGATGTAGTAGAAAGAGCATATAGGGTGAATCCGCCAAACAGATTCCATATTCTCCATATACTGGGGTGTTATGGAATTGACTTATCAGATTTCAACGATGAATTACAAAAAGATATTGTAAATCATAATTCAGACACAGCTTATTTTGAAAAAAATTATCGAAAGTACTTTTACCCAATACTCCTAAAAAAACGAATTGCTGTTGTTTCTTATCTCAGGGAAAACGGTTTTTTTGCAGCAGAACGTATTGCATTGATTGATATTGGTTGGGGAGGGACAAGCCAAAGAGATATTGAGGCATATTTATCCAGTAATTTTGAAAAGCATATCTGTTATGGATTTTATTACGCTTGCGATGATCGGGCCAGGGCATTAATACCATATTATAGTCAGTATCATTATGGACCTGATCTTTTCTATGCATACAGTCTTCTGGAGTTTATTGTAAAGAATTATACTTGTGATTTAGAAGCGCTACAGGAAAAATGTAAAAATGAACCAGCATTGTCTGAAACATATCGATTAAATTTTGCCGCGCATGTTCAGATACTTGATGATGTTGAGCGATTTGCCAACGCTGTTAATCAATTGCATTTGACTCCAGATCAAATTAGGCAGGTGACCTATTTTAGACTTAAATCCATGATTGATAATCCACCAGAAAACTTTTTGACATTGATAGATGCTGTTCAATTCAGTCTGGACAGGAAAAAGGGGGATTCATATTTACCTCTATTTAAAAAAATAAGAACTTTGGAGGAGCTTCAGCAGCAATATGAGCTTGCTCAATGGGTTCAAGCGTCTTTGAAAGTCAGTGAAAAGACTATTCATCGGATAGTTTTAATGAGACAATATTATCAAAAAATTATTTTTAATCGGTATATGCCTGTTTTTGTAAAAAAATCAGTTAGATATCTGGTACGGATAATCAAAAAAATATCTAATACATTATAAGTCTATACTAGAGCATGTACTGGTTTTTAAACGATGGGGACCGAGGAAAGCGATAAAAAAGTTTTTCTGGATTGTGAAAATATGTTTGATAAGAGAGAGAAGAGATTATGAAAAGGCAATGGAGAACTATAAACATAAAGGGGATAAAATGTTTAAAGATAATTATTTTTATCTTATTTGCGACTGTAATGTTTTTCGGTCTGCAAGTTATTTTTATACCTGATGCTTCGTCAAAGAGATCAAATGCAGATAGGACTATACATGGTTTTTTCAAACTTGAAAAAGATACCGTGGATGTCTTGTTTCTTGGCGCTAGTCATGTTGAATTGGGGATTTCTCCAATGAAATTGTACGAAGATTTAAATATTTGTTCTTATAGCTTAGCAACAGATGGTCAACCGATTGATGCCAGTTATTATTTGTTGAAAGATGCATTTACACGGCAATCTCCGACAGTGGTTGTTTTTGATGTATCAGGATTATTTGCAAAAGATGATTCTGAGAAGAATATACGGTGGAGGCATGTTTTAGAGAATTATCCGCTAAATTCGACGAAAATAGAGATGGCGAAGGCATACGGGAAAATAGAGGCGGGAGATGGAATGCTATCTGCCATTTTCCCATTTTTTGAGTATCACAACAGGTGGAATTCACTGGATCAAACAGACTTCCATTATACTCAATATGGAGAAAACTGTACGTTAGGACAATATTTGCTAACTAATAAAAACGGTGTCCATATATTGGCAAATTTGGAAAGTATCAACGATATTGCGCAGATACAACAAGAAGATTCAAGAATAGAATATGTCAAAGACGGACAGTATTACGAACAGGCTTTATATGATAAGCTTTATGTTCCAGAAATTCCAAGACAGAATCTTGATTACCTAAAAAAAATGAAAGATCTATGTGAAAAACATGGGGCGCATTTTTTATTGATAAAGGTTCCTGTTATGAATTTTACCCAGTATTATACGCCTGCATGGACATTGCAAAAATCAGCAATGATAAAAGAACTATCTACAGAATACGGAATAGATTATTTTGATATTTTGTATGATACCGATGCAGGAATCGACTGGACAACGGATACTTGTGATGCCGGCGCACATTTAAATGTAAAAGGAGCGGAGAAGGTTACAGATACACTTGAGAATTATCTCTTGACTAATTATGAAATCAGAGGTCAAAACAATCCGCAGTATGATAAATACTGTCATTATTATAAAAAATTGTATGCTGTCGCAACGCTCCAATCGGAATGGAATTTTTATTCATATTTAGAGCTTCTCAATGAAAATAAAGAGCATTGGACAATATTGGTTACAGCGGCAGAGGATTTTGTATTAGGAATGGATAACAGAGGACACGATTTGTTATCAGATCTTGGATTGACGTTAAACAGAGAAGCAGCATTTAGAGATTCATATTTGGCAGTTATAGATCAGGGATATTTAAAATATGAAGCTTTATCAGGAAGAAAAACTGAATATCGAACAGATATTAATGGTTTTTCTTTTTATTTAAATAGTGTCGGATGGAATGTTGGCAATCGTCCATATTGTAGTATTCAGGTGAACGGTTACGATTATGCGCATTATGCCTCTGGAGGACGGGGACTTAATTTTGTTATTTTCGATAATGAGAGTGGACTTGTTATCGATTCTGTGTCGTTTGATACTTCGCTTGAAAGTAAAATTTCAACGCGTAATCAATCCTTGGTTACCAGCCTTCTTCGTAATTATGAGTCTCAGGTTTGTTTTGAAGAAACTATTGAATGATTTCATAGTATCCGTGCAGTGGTAACTTGCCCTATCATAAATAAAAGGTATGAAGAGCTTTACCGCGATATGTACGGAAAAGGCGGGCATTCGGAAGCCGGCGAGCAGTATGTAGCGCCGCTTTATGATCTGCTCATTCAGAAGGGCGGGAAGGTCTATATTTCGGATATTCCGGAGGAGAGGGTGCATGTGCTTGGCACGCCGGAGGAGTTGGAACAGTATATGAAACATTTCCCCGCAGGAGGATAAAGTGCAAATGCTATGCTGGTAAGTATTGTAATGCCGGCCCGCAACGCGGAGAGGACGATCCGGCAGGCGGTTCAGTCCGTTTTAACGCAGACCTATACGGAGTGGGAGCTGATCATTATTGACGACGCGTCTGTGGATGATACCGCGGGGGTTATTCAGAAAATGATCAGGGCGGCGGATCTCGCCGGAAACATGGCGTCAGGAAACCGCATTCGTGTGATTAGGAATGAGAGGAATCTGGGCGTCGCCGGGTCGAGGAACCGTGGAGTGCAGGCAGCAAACGGAGCGTGGGTCGCGTTTCTGGACAGCGATGACATGTGGCATTCGGACAAGCTGAGAAAGCAGATGGAGCTGGCAGCGCGGGAAACGGACGCGGATATTATATACACGGGCAGTTCCTTTATTCAGAATGACGGAACCGGCCTGTTCTGGACGATGTGTGTGCCGGAAACGATGACTTATAAGAAACTGCTGAAGCAGAATGTGATAGCCTGCTCTTCTGTCATCATGAAGCGCGAATTGGCGCTGCGGTATCCCATGGTGCAGAACAGCGCCGCGTATGGGGAGATGCATGAGGATTATCCGGTCTGGCTTCAGGTGTTAAAACACGGCGGACATGCCTGTGGCCTGAATGAACCGCTACTGATCTACCGGCTGTCGGAGGACTCCAGATCCGGCAATAAGATCAGGGCGGCGGCGATGACTTATCGTGTGTACCGATATATCGGCCTGGGAACGATCCGGTCTATCTACTATTTTGGGTGGTACGCCGCCAGAAACATGAGGAAATATTATCGGTTGTATTCGTAGATTTGATTACGGGGCTTGTTCATCAATAATGAAATAAAGCTTGCCATTTTATCGCCCTTATGATAAACTGTATACGTATCGACAGAATTTCTGAGTTCTGTCTCTATCTGGTATCTGATCGGGAACTCCCCGGTAGATCCCATGAAGAAACCCGTAGTTGTGCGGATGTATTTATGTCCGTCATACGCAGGAGGGAGGGGTTAGATGCGTATGCAGAGAAGCGCCGGAGAGAATTCCGGAAGAGGCAAAAGAACAGCTGGATCCGGTGGAAAGCTGAGAGCAGATAGCAAAGGCGGCAGAAAGATAAGATCGTCCGACAGGGCAAATCGACCGATTCGGCCGCCATGGTATGAGGCCATGGGCGAGCGGATCCCGGAGGAAGTAATCCGGGGGATGATCAATGAGTCTCCGGAACTGGCGGCCCGGTTTGAAGAACTGTCGCCGGAGCGGCAGCGGCATTTCCTGGACATGTGCAGCGGGGCCAGGGGAATGGCGGTCTGTTATGACCCGTTTTTCAAATACATTTTCAATCCGATGATCCACCGGCAGCGCCTGTCGCGCTTTTTGTCGTCCATTCTGAATCGGCAGGTGCGTGTGCGGCAAATATTGCCGAACGAGGGCGGGAGGATCGTGGCCGGAAGTCCGTTTGTCATCATGGACATCGTAGTGGAACTGGAGGATCGTTCGCTTGCGAATGCCGAGATCCAGAAGGCAGGGCATCTGTTCCCTGGCCAGAGGGCGGCGTGCTATTCGAGTGACCTGGTGCTGCGGCAGTACACGGCGATAAAGGGCGATGACATGGAGACGGCACTGTACCTGCAGATGCGCAGCGTGTATACGATCGTGATCATGGAGGAAAGCGTGGAGGAATTCCATCGTCACCCGGAGGCGTACATACACCGCGGCCGGCAGCAGTTCGACACGGGTCTTAAGATGCCGCTTCTGCAGGAATATGTGTTCATTCCCCTTGACGTTTACCGAAAAAAGCTTCATAATAAGGCTATAGAGACGGAACTGGAGGCATGGCTGGGATTCCTGGCGTTCGACGATCTGGAGCGGATCTGGGAGATCAGCCGGTATGATCCGGTGTTCGGGGAGATGTACTATGAGCTCTCAGAATTCCGAAGGAAGCCAAAGGAGGTGCTGGGGATGTTTTCGGAGGCATTGCTGCAGTTGGATCGGAATGATGCGAAATACTATGCGGAAACGCTGCGGAAGAAGGCGGAGGCGCTGGAGGCGGAGCTGCAATCCCGGGACGCAGCGATGAGATTAAAGGACGACGAGATCGCCGAGCTTCGGAAGAGAATCGAGCGGTTGGAAGGAAGGCAGTAGCGGATCATGCATAGATCCCCCATCGGAGACGGTGGGGGATTTTAAGACAGGGATTACAGAGGGCTGGGTGACCAGGCCCTTATTTTATTGCGTGGATATGGGAATGCGGCATACGATTATTAAAATGTAGCATCTACTGAAAATGAAAAGGAGAGTTGACTATTGTCTATCATATCATTACAGTTTATGGTTTTTACTGCAGGGGTGGTATTGCTTTATTTCACATTCCCGAAGAAGTGGCAGTGGGCGGTATTGTTGGTAGCCAGCGCCGCGTTTTACCTGGCGGGCGGATGGAAGGGCTTTTTTTACATCCTTGTTACTATCTGTTCGCAATACATGATCGCGTTGGCGCTGGAAGAGAAAAATATCCGGATGGCAGCCGAAATGTTGCAGGAAGGGCTTACTTCCAATCAGAAGAAGGAGATCAAACGCAACTTTGCAAGGCCAAAGAGATGGCTCATTTTCCTTTCCGTATTTATAAATCTCGGCCTGCTTTTCTTCCTCAAATACATAGACCTGGCCATAGGAAGCGTCAACAGCTTGTTGGGGACAAGCGTCAGGACGATGAACCTGCTCATCCCGTTGGGACTGAGTTATTATACGTTCAAGTCCATTGGCTATGTGATTGATGTGGGTCGCGGAAGGGTGCATGCGCAAAGGAATATCTTTAAGCTGGCCTTGTACGTATCGTATTTCCCGGCATTAGTGCAGGGCCCCATTGACAGGTATGAAGACCTGGCCGGTCAGCTTTGCGCAGAGCACAGATTTGATTATCAGCGTTTCTGCTTTGGCCTTCAGAGAATGTTATGGGGTTACATGAAAAAACTCATAATTGCAGAGCGCATGTCAATTCTGATCACTACAATTCAGGATGGCATTACGGCCGGACGTTATGAAGGCCTTCTCGTTGTGTTTATGTTAATAGTCAGGCCGATCCGCCTGTATGCGGATTTCTCCGGAGGAATGGATATTGTGATCGGGCTTTCAGAGATATTCGGAATCTCCATGACGGAGAACTTTAACCGGCCTTTCCTGTCCCGCAGTATTGCGGAATACTGGCGGCGCTGGCATATCACCCTTGGCGCGTGGATGGGTACCTATGTGTTTACACCCATCTCGCTTTCCCAGCCGTTTAAAAAACTGGGCAAAAAGTCCCGGGAGATTCTGGGCAATGAATATGGGAAAGCCATTGCGCCAAGCATCGCTTCGTTTATCACGTTTTTCTTTGTGGGAATGTGGCATGGCGTAAGTTGGGGGTATTTTTTGTTTGCCATCTACAATGCTCTTTTGGTGTCAACGGCCACGCTTCTGGAAAATTTCTATACCCAGTGCAGAGGCAAATTTAAAGTACGGGAAGATTCTGGGGTATTTAGGTGGTTCCAGATTGTGCGTACATTTGTTTTAGTTGCTATAAGCAGCTGCCTTTACATTCCTGATATGACAGGAACAGTAAAAGCTATTTTCAGCAGTTTCAACCCGTGGGTATTCTTTGATGGGACACTTTATACGCTTGGACTTGACAGACCGAATTTTATCCTTCTTGTACTATCAGTTCTGGTTCTGTTCACTGTGGATATAAAACAGGAAAAAGGCTTTCGCATCCGGCAGACGATAGCGGCCCAAAACATTATCCTGCGGTGGACGGTTTACTATGCTGCTATTTTTGCGCTTATTATTTTTGGTATTTACGGTCCCGGATATGATGCCGCCAGTTTTATCTATCAGCGGTTCTGATAAGGATGCCGGAGATTACCGGAATGTTCTTTGGGCTTCCGGATAACTCATAAAAAATGTAAAGGAGAATAACGATGGAAAGCAAGGAAACTGTCAAAAGGATTTTGGTGCAGCTGAAAAAGAGCATGGAGAAGAATCTGGAAAGTGAAGGCCTTGTGTCGGATGGAATTTTGGATTCCTTTGATATTATAAGCCTTATTACGGAATTGGAAGGAACCTTTGATATCGAGATCGGTCCGGAGGATGTGACGTCGGAAAATTTTGAATCAGTTGAAACGATTACTGCCCTTGTGGAAAAATGCAAAGGTTAAATTAGCTGGATTATGTGAAAGAACCGGAGTGATTCCGGCTGAAAGGATTTAACATGGCAGAACGAACGAAGGATTTATTACGGGGGGGTACTGCCCGGAAGAAAACCTATAATGTATGCTGGTCCGGAGGGCTTGACAGCACTCTTGTCGTTACACAGTTGTCCAGGTTCCCGGTTACAATCCGTCCATTCTATATCAAGGGGCAGACATTCCGTCTCTCCGAACCGCAGGAACTGAAGGCAGTGGCAGCAATACGTGAACTATTGCTTGCGGATCCGCGGACAAGAGCAGAATTATTGCCGTTAGAGATTCTCGAAAAGAATGATCCGCGGATAAAGGACAGGGAAATCGTAGCAGCTCATCGGCGTATTTACATGCGGCTGTTAAGGGAATACAAAGAGGGCCATGGCGGGAAGCTTCCGCCCGCCGGAAGCCAACAGATCTATTCGGATGGTACTTTTATTTCACCGCAGTATGTACCATGCGCATCTCTGGCGAAGTATTATGGTGAGGATATCGAAATCGGTTTTATATGCGATGATTATGAGAAGAACATCGATGCGTTTAACCTGTGTTCATCTATTGTAACAAAAGATGAAGAAACAGGCCGCGATGTTTTTTCTTTGTGTGAAGAAAATTCAGATCAGGATTTATACACGCTATTTAAAGGGATCCGGTTTCCGCTTGTGGGACAGAGAATGCATAAACGTGATGTCTGGCAGTGGTATGAGAAAAACAATTACCTCAAGCTGCGTTCCAGAACTATATTTTGTCAGGCCCCGGTCGTCCATGATGACGGGACGTGGGAACCATGCGGCATATGCACATCATGCATAGAGGTCATCCATGACGGCCTGCTGGAGCCGTTTACGGAAGATGGATTTGCGCGTTATCGGGATTATGTGGAAAACCATGAAAAGGAACCGGAGAGATTCCGCTTGAAGGGCTTTTGATAAGATATCAGTAAAACAGAAGATGCGTCATTGGCGGCAGCCAGTTAATAACATGAAAGTGGGGATGTATATGTACAGAACATTGGTTGAGGCGGTGCTTGCCCACGGGAAGGATACGCCGGAGAAGAAAGCTGTGGCGTTCAGAGATTCGGTCATGACTTATGGGGAACTTATGGCACGCATGAGATCTGCCGCGTATCTGCTCCGGGAAAAATATGGGATGGACCGCCATGATAAAATTGCAATTTCTGCAGTAAAGCGGCCAGATTATGTCGTGGCGCTGCTTGCGGTTCAATATATAGGAGGAACCGCAGTATTGCTCGACAGGGCTGTAAAAGAAACGGAAGTCGAAGATATCTTCCAGACGGTCAACTTTGAGCTTTTAATATCGGATTCCAAGCCGGACTGTATAGAGAAGCATCTGCCGTTGAAGGAACTGTATGCGGAGAGCGGTGGGACCGAAGCAGCAGTTGATTACGGATTTCCAGTGACAGGTGATGTAGGCGAGATGCTGTTTACTACGGGTACAACGGGAAGGCCGAAAGGCGTGATGCTTACCTATGGAAGTCTTGAAGCAAGTATGGAGAACACATGGAACGGTATAGGCATGCGGGAGGATGACAGGATATTGCTTCCGTTACCGTTGAATCATTCATATGGCATGCGTGTGCTCCGGTCTGCGCTGTGGGGCGGTGCGGAAGTGGTATTGCAGAATGTTTCTGTATTTGCGAGGGATGTGGAAACAGATATTAAGAAGTATGGATGTACCGCATTTGTTTCTGTACCCGCAACGATCGAAATGCTCCATAGGCAGATGGGAAAGAGATTTGCGGAGGTGCTGGGGACTCTCAGATACATTGAGATTGGTGCAGGAGCATTACCGTTAGACCTGCGTAAAAAAATGCTGTCAGAGTTGCCAGACACAAAACTGCATAATACATGGGGATCTACGGAAACGGGAGGGGCGCTGTTCCTTAACCTGTCTGAACATCCGGAAAAAATCACATCAGCAGGCAAACCATATGGAGATATTGAACTGAAAGTGTTAGATGCGTCCGGAAATATGATAAATGCGCATGATACGGACAGCGCAGGCAGGATGGCCCTTCGCGGGAGAATGCAGATGTCTGGTTATTACGGTATGCCGGAACTGACCGCACAGACAATCGTGGATGGCTGGCTGCTGACGAATGACCTGGTATATACAGATGAGGATGGATATGTATATATGCTTGGCCGCGTGGATGATATCATCAATGTTGCGGGAGAGAAGGTTGCGCCTGTTGAGATAGAGAGGGTCGCCTCCGAATATGACGGTATCCGCGAATGTGCCTGCATTGGGGTAGATGACCCGGATGGAGTGACGGGGAAGGCACCAGTGCTGTATCTTGTACCAGAATCCGGATTTAGTGGATCTGAACTTACAAAATTTCTCGCAGAACGGTTGGAGCGTTACAAGCTGCCAAAGAGATATGTGCTGGTTGAAACCTTACCGAGAAATCATATGCAGAAACTGGACAGAAAGAAAATTCAGCAAATGTGGTCTGAATCCGGGGACAAAGCGCTGACAAACGAAGTCATACGATGCCTGATGGAACGGCGGAGCATCCGCGACTTTACTGACGAACCGGTTCCCAGAACCCTGCTGGATGTGATAACCAGGGCAGGGGTTTATGCACCTTGCGGGCGTAACATGCAGACATGGCGTTTTACAGTAATACGCAGTCGTAAAAGAATTGCTGAATTCAAAGAAACGGCTGGAGCAGTGGCGCATAGGAACAGAGTATATTTCTATGGATTTAATGAGCCAGCCGCGTTGATAATCATTACAGATGACCGACGGAATCCTAATTGGATGAAGAATGGCTCGTGCGCCGCAGAGAATATGATGCTTGCAGCACATTCACTGGGATTGGGTTCAGTTTGGATCAATGTGCTCAGCGATATATGTGATGAGCCCGAAATAAGAGCGCTGTTGGATAGCTTGGATATTCCTCAGAATCATTCCGTTATAGCCACTCTTGCCATTGGATGGCCGAAAGAGGCTGGGAAGTTACCGACTAAAAAGCAAGATGTGGTTTGTTGGGCAGAGTGAAACCTGAGCAATAAAAAGCATTTGGTGTCATCCCTCCTCTGATTATTTCTGAAGGAAGGATGGATGATGGTGTGGAAGAAATTGTCAAAATGCAGGGATGAGATTTTTAATTTATTCATCTGATCAAATTCACAGCCCGTGTATATTGCGGGCTTCAGGCCGGGAGTCTAGAAGAAGATTCCCGGCCTTTTTTCTGCGCGCCGCGCGTTTTTGTCGGATTCTGCGAAAAATTTCTGTTGGCATTATCCGTATCTTATATTATAATCGTTCTGTAAGCACCTGCCGATGTTTCTACCCGAAGAGGAGTTTCCTATGAATACGATCGATGAATACCTGAACAGTATCCCCATGTGGGCGGCGCAGAAAAATTCGCTGGCGGATATCAGGCGTTATCTGGAACGTCTCGGCAACCCGGACGACGCGCAGCGCATCATTCACGTGGCCGGAACGAACGGCAAGGGATCGGTCTGCGCATACCTGACCGCTATGCTTCATGAGGCCGGCTTTACCGTGGGGACATTCATTTCCCCGCATCTGGAGATGACCCGCGAGCGGTTCCTGATCGACGGGGAGATGGTGAGCGAGGATCTTTATGTGGAAGCGTTTGAGAAGGTGAAGGCCCTGTCGGGGGAGATGACGGAGGAAGGCTTAAACCCGCCGACTTATTTTGAGTTTCTGTTTTATATGTGTATGGTGATCGTCTCGCGCTGCCGGCCGGATTTCCTGATCCTGGAGACGGGGCTGGGAGGAAGGCTGGACGTGACAAATGTGATCCGCAGGCCGGAACTGACGATCCTTACGTCCATCAGTATGGATCATATGCAGTACCTGGGAAATACGCTTGCGGAGATCGCAGCGGAGAAGGCGGGGATCATGAAGCCGGGCGTGCCGGTGGTGTTTGACGCCTCCTGCCGGGAAGGCGTGCCGGTGATCCGGCACCGCGCGGAGAGCCTGGAGTGCCCGCTCTACGCGGTGAATCGCGAGGATTACACGCTTTTGGAGCGCGGCAGCGACGGGCCGCGGATCGCCGTGCGCACAGTGGACGGCGGCCAGGTCGTGGTGGAGGTGCCGT
Organism: uncultured Lachnospiraceae bacterium; assembly: GCA_947600145.1. Taxonomy (GTDB): domain Bacteria; phylum Bacillota; class Clostridia; order Lachnospirales; family Lachnospiraceae; genus UBA3402. The sequence goes on from CANQGA010000064.1 coordinate 13,663, forward strand.
CGCAGGCGGAATACCAGATGATGAATGTGACTGTGGCGGTCCGCGCGGTGGGAGTGCTGAGAAAGCGCGGCATCGCGTGGCTCTCGCCGGACGATGTGATCCGCGGTATCCGCAGAAGCTACTGGCCGGGGCGGATGGAGGAGGTGCTTCCGGGCGTCTGGCTGGACGGCGCGCACAATGAGGGCGGCGCCGCTTCCCTGGCGGATACGATCGCGCGGATGCAGAAGGAGACCGGCAGGAATGTGAACCTGATGTTCGGCGCCATGTCGGACAAGGCCCATGAGCTGATGATCGGGCGCCTCTGCGATGGGATCCGTGTGGGGCGGGTGACCATTGCCCGGATGGACAACGCACGGTACGCCGACGTAAATCAGCTGGCGGAGGAATTCCGCGGGCAGCTGGACTGCCCGGTGGTCATATGCGATACAGTCGCGGAAGCATGGGAGGATCTCCTGAAACACCGCGGCAACGGACTGGCTTTCTGCGCCGGTTCCCTGTATCTGGTGGGAGCGGTCAAGAGCCTGTTGAACGAGGAGAATGAACATGATCAATTTTGAAGAGGAATTGAGCCATTTTAAGCCGAGCCTTGAGGTGGAGGAAGTGGAGGACGCCATCGTGGAAAGCGATCTGACGGATATGGCGGATATCATGATGAGTCTGATCAAGGAAGGCAGCGGGAACAAAAAGAACGATGAGTAAGCAGGTAAACTACACGGAGAAATGCCGCCGGATCGCGGGGACCTTTTACAATATGGGCCTTGAGAAGGCGAAGATCCGGGATCTGACCGGCGCCTGCCGGTGTCTGAAGAGAAGCCTTGCGTTTGATAAATACAACGCGGACGCCCGCAATCTTCTGGGCCTGATCTACTATGAGATCGGTGAGACGGCCGAGGCGCTGGTGCAGTGGGTCATCAGCAGCAATCTGAAGCAGGAGAACAACCGGGCGGCCCATTACATCTATGAACTTCAGGGGAAGCCGGGCCGGCTGGAGGATGAGAATGTCCATATCCGCCGCTATAATCAGGCGCTGATCCAGGCGCAGAATGACAACCCGGACCTGGCGATCCTGCAGCTGGGGCGTGTGGTGGAGCACAAGCCGAATTACGTGAAGGCCCATATGCTTCTGGCCCTTCTGCATATCGGCCAGGAGAATTACGCCAAGGCCGGACAGTCCCTGTATAAGGTGCTGCAGATCGACAAGAACAATCCGAAGGCGCTCTGGTACATGTCGATCGTCAAGAGCCATACGGGGCGCGCGGACGTGGAGAAACGGAAGCTGAAGAACGCGTTTTCCCATCATCAGATGCAGGACGACGATATTATCCTGCCTCCCACTTATAAGGAGAACACGGGCTGGCAGATGGTGCTTCATATCGCGGCGGGCCTGGCCATGGGGGCGGCGGTCATCTTCTTTCTGGTCATGCCGGCCAGGGAGGAGCAGCTGAACGATACCCATAACCGGGAGATCTCCCAGGTGCTGGAGCAGGTGAACCAGAAGAGCATGGAGATCGACCAGCTTGAAGCCGACCGGTCGGCGATGGAGGCGGAGCGGGACGCGGCTGCCGCGGATCTCAAGGCGATCGTGGATGAGAACGGAGGCGTGCTGAGCCAGTATCAGCAGCTGGTCCATATCCTCAGGGCCTATAAGGCGGATGATTTTCCGACAGCGGTGGAGCTGTATTCGGATCTTGACCCGGCGGTGATAGGGGATGAGGGAATGCAGACCGTTATCGCGGAGATACGGCAGGATATGGAGGAGCGCGGATACCAGGTGCTGGCGGATCTGGGCGATCAGGCGAGGGACGCGGGGAATGCCGACCTGGCCCTTGTGTATTACCAGAAAAGCCTGAATATCAAGGCGGACAACCCCCAGGTGCTCTATGATATGGCTATGGTATATCAGGAGCGCGGGGAGGAAGATACGGCCAACGAGCTGTTCGGACAGGTCATCATGAACTATCCGGATACGGAGCTGGCCGGGCTTGCGAAGGAAGCCAGAGGATACTGAGGCCCTGAGAGCTTAAGAAAACGGAACAGCAGAATACAGTCAGAAGAAAGAAGTCGTTACGGAAGAACAGAGACCAGACGGCTTCTTTTTGTGCGCAAAAATCCGGAAGGGAGAAAAAGATCATGGGAGAAGTATCATTTTTGTATGAAGCGAAGGGGCAGGTGCTGGTGATCCATCTGCCGAAGGAGTTCGACCACCACAATTCCAGGGATCTGCGGTATGAGACGGATCTGCTTCTGGCGGAGAATTATGTGCGCCGGATGGTGTTTGATTTCTCCAGAACCGTGTTCATGGATTCCACGGGGATCGGGATCCTCTTAAACCGCTATAAGCAGATGCAGCGCAGCGGTGGCTCGGCGGCCATCTACGGAGCCAACGCCCAGATCAGGCGGGTGCTCACGATCGGCGGCGTGACAAAGCTGATGCCCCAGTACGCGTCGAAGGAAGCGGCGCTTCTGGGATAATGGTTCAATCAGATCAAGGAGGAAGAGAAAATGTGCAGGATGGGGACGGATGCCGGAAAATACGGAGCGCCGCAGGCGGACGGACAGGAGGCGCGGGCGATGCGCGGGGCGCCGCAGGCGGACGGACAGGAAGCGCAGGCGATGCGCGGGGCGCCGCAGGCGGACGAGACCATGCGGCTGCAGATCGAGAGCCGCTCCCGCAATGAAGAATTTGCCCGCGTGGTCGTGGCGGTCTTTGCCAGCCGTCTGGATCCCACGCTGATGGAGATCGACGATCTGAAGACGGCGGTCTCGGAAGCTGTGACCAACGCGGTGATCCACGGCTACGGCGGAGGCGACGGGATCATTTACATAGAGGCGTCCATCTGCGGGCGGGAACTGACAGTGACCGTCCGGGATACGGGCGTTGGGATTCCGGATATCCCCAGGGCGATG